>JANXLO010000653.1 GCA_025355115.1 Chthonomonadaceae bacterium | reverse complement strand
AGCACGAGGACTCCGGTCGCATCCGGATCGAGCGTCCCTGTGTGCCCCACCCTCTTCGTGCCGAATATTTTCCTCACGATATCCACGACGTCATGTGAGGTCATTCCGCCTGGCTTGTCCACCACGACGACACCATTATAGGGGGAAGGCTTTGGCATATTTGTCCCGTCCTCCTATACGCAGGGTTACATCCGCACAGAGAAAAAAAAACACACTTCAGGAACTGAACTTTGCCAAATTGCTCCCGTCAATACCCACAGACGCAACGAATTGGCTAACAGTTATCGAGCGAAACCATACAATGATATTCGTTGTGATCTGTGATCAATAGAACCAATATGCACAAAGGAGCTGCTACCATGAAAAATCGAATCATCGCCTGCACAGGGCTAATCGCTCTGTTCGGAACCACTTCCTTCATCGGAGTCTTCGCTCAGGGAACCGTCCCCGTCACTCCGCCAGTGGGCCGCCCCGGACATGCCAAGCGTGAGCGGCATCCCGAGATCATGAAGGCGATCCGTGAACTGGAGAACGCCGCCCGCACGATGCGCGCCGCGAACCACGATTTCGCAGGTCATCGCGAGGCAGCGCTCGATCACACGACTAAGGCAATCGAAGAGCTGAGGATGGCGCTCAAGGCAGACCGACAGTAGACAGGATATGAGCAGGAAAACCTCCTGTTCACCCGATCTCACTCGACTGAATGCCGAATAGAATATCTCTTGATAATGAAGGGCCCATGATGCAGACCAGCATCGTGGGCCGCTCGTCCGTCGTTTTCAGCGAACAGGGATATGAGTCAAGTTTTAGCCTCGTGCATCCAGCTGACGCAGCGCCTCCGCGACAACTGCTTCCTCGACACCCTTAAGGGGAGGCGTGACAGAACAGCCAGCGGCGAGTCGGTGCCCGCCCCCGCCAAAAGCGTTGGCGATCCGATTGACGTCCGCTCCATCTCTAGCCCGGAGGCTGATGCGAACTTTTTGCCCCGGCACTTCCCGAAACAAAATCCCCACATCCACGCCCTGAATGGAGCGGACATGATTTACGATGCCCTCAGTCTCTGAGTCAGTAGCGTTCAAATCGTCAAAGTCTTGGGCGGTGATCTGGCTCCATGCAACGCGGCCATCATGGGAGAGCTTGAGTGAATCAAGCGCGCGACCGAGGAGTTTGACGCTCGCGCATGAGCGATTTTCAAAGACCAATTCGGCGATAGGAGCGGGCAACGCGCCAAGCCGCTGCAGACGAGCTGCAAGAAGAAATGTGTTTGGAGTCACGTTCATGAAGCGGAAGGAGCCTGTGTCTGTGATAAGACCAGTCATCAGGCACACGGCGACATCTTTGTCGGCAAGCGCCTTATTCGACCTGGCTGAGAGTTTGAGAATAAGCTGCCATATCAGTTCCGCTGTCGCTGCTGCTGCGGAGTCGACGATAAGGATATCACCGAAAACTCCATCTGGAATGTGATGATCGATATTCAGGAGCTGAGGAGCAGATTGAATGGCGGCGATTACGCTCCGTCCGACTCGCTCAAGTGCCCCGGCGTCACATGCAACAGCGAGATCGAAATCCCGCCTTTCGGTTCCCCTCACGATCAGCTCTGCGCCCGGCAGCCAGCGTAAATTGTCCGGCACCCCATCCGTGCTAATCGCGGTGACGTCTTTGCCGAGGCGGCGCAGAACATGCGCCATTGCAAGCACACACCCGAGTGTATCACCGTCGGGATTTACATGGCCTGCGAGCACGATCCTCTCCGCAGCCAGGAGCGCGTTGACCGCCTGACGATACTGCTTTCTCATCCGATTTCCTGCGCTGGCTCCGCTGCGAGCACCTCTGTTACTTCAGGCTCAGGCTTTAAGTCGGCTTCTACTGAGTGCAGGAGATCGAAAATGCGCTGCCCTCTGGCGATGCCCTCATCTAGCTTGAACTCGAGATCGGGGGCAAGACGCAGATGAACCCGACGTGCAAACTCTCCGCGCAACATGCCGGACGCGCTGTTCAGAG
>JANXLO010000621.1 GCA_025355115.1 Chthonomonadaceae bacterium | reverse complement strand
TGCCTTGACAAATAGCCCGGTCAGCTTAATGACCTCTTGAAGCGAGCCTCCAGGGTTGCGGCGCAGATCGAGCACCATGCCCTGAATGTTCTCGGCCTTCAGCTTGCGGATAAGCTTGGCCACATCCGCCGTTGTGCTCTTGCCCTTGCCGTTGCGCGACTCCGTATCGGCGTAGAACGACGGCAAGTCGATCATTCCCAGGCGCAGCGTCTTGCCGTCGGCCATAGGCGCATCGATGATTTTGCCCTTCGCTTCGGAATCAGCCAGTTTGATCTCATCCCGACTAAGGGAAACGACTTTGCGGGTTGAGGCGTCGGGTGCATCTGCCGGAATGATCGTAAGTCGAACTTCCGTGCCCTTTTGACCGCGAATCATCTCCACTATTTTGTCAATCTTCATGTCGATCGCGTCAACGGGCTCTTTGTCGCCCTGAGCAACGGCGACGATCTTGTCCCCGATTTTGAGCTTACCGCTCTTGATCGCGGGGCCGCCCGGCGTGAGCTCTATGATTTTGCAGTAGCCATCCTCAGACTGGAGCAAGGCTCCGATTCCGAAGAGCGACAGCTTCATCTGGATATTAAAGCTGTCCAGCGCGGATTTGCCCATGTAGTCGGAGTGCGGATCATAGGCGTGGGCGAGAGCATTCAAGTATATCTCGAAGATGTCGCCGGAATCAGAATCGTGAAAAGTTTTGGAAAGACGATTGTAGCGCCGCGTCAACGTGGAGACAATCTCGTCCGGTTTCTTTTTGTTTAGCTTCTCCGTCAGGTACTCGTAACGTAGATGTTCGCGCCACAGGGCCTGCTGCTCTGTAGCATCCTTGGGAAAGGGAGCAGTCTTGCGATCGAGGGCGATTGTATCGCCCCCGTCGAACGTGAACTTCTCGGTTTTAAGCAGGTCTGTGGCAAATGCAACATGCTCGTCTACGCGCTTCAAAAGGCGGGAGTAGATGATGTTGGCTGGAGAAGTGTCACCGTTCCGCAGCATCTTGCCAAGTTGTGGCCGCCAAATGTCGAACTCCTTCAGGTCAGTCTGAACGAAGTAGAAGTGGCGCAGGTCGAGCGCATTTAGATATTCGTCGAGAAATTTACCGGATATCTCCGCGTCAAGCGGATGTTTAAGATAGTGGCTCTGTGCGAACAGCTGCGCGGTGACTTCCGCGACGCTGGCGTCGTCCGGCCCTGGCTTAAGCTTGGCCGGGAGGCTCGACGGCCCATTCTGCGCAACGAGCGACCCTTCGGGAACGGTCAGCGTGACATTGGGGAATCGGTCGGAGCTGCCGGTGTCACGCGCATGCGCGACAAAGCCGCAACCCACGAGCGAGAGGGCGAGAGCGACAGCTATGCTTAACGGTTGGCGTCGAATCATCGGAAATTTGCCTTCCCTCGCGCCCCTGATTTCTCGCTGACAGCCTCGAAGCAGCATTCACGGAAGAGAATTGGGGCGAGGACGAATTTGCGTCGCTAGAATCGATGCGGCATTGTCTGCGTCGTATCGTTGTATATTATACGCAATCTGCATCTGGAATTCTCCCGAGGCGACTTCGGATAGCCGCTCGGTATGAAAAAACACGATATTGAAGAAAAAAAAGGTCTCAGAAGCCTCTCATCGTGGTGGTCGCACCGCAGTCAACCGTCCGAGCGAGCTTCATCTCGACGCTATCTTGAACGTGTGAAAAATGCTCTGCCCGGTGCTGTCCTTGATGGTGACAAGGACGGTCTCCTCTTTCCCGGCATATTCGGCGGGGACGTTCCAGACGAGCAGACCGTTGGATGCGAGGGTCATGCCGGTCGGCCCGCTCTCAAGTTTCATGAGTGCGGGCTGACGCTTCGCCTTCACCTCGATCTGATACTCATAT
This sequence comes from Chthonomonadaceae bacterium, assembly GCA_025355115.1. GTDB lineage: Bacteria > Armatimonadota > Chthonomonadetes > Chthonomonadales > Chthonomonadaceae > JANXLO01. The sequence continues at coordinate 1,848 of JANXLO010000621.1, read as the reverse complement.
CGGCTCCCCCTTTGAAAGCCTGCGGGAGGAGTGGAGGCGACGAACAGATAGTCGATGCCTTCGTGGGCGAGCGTCTCGACGACATCGATGTCGCGCAGCACAAGTTGATCCCGGCTGTCGGGGATTGTGATCATCAGGCGGTAGGAGGGGTAGAAGTGCCACCCTTTTTCAAAGGTCATGCCCAGTCGCGGCCATTCGTAGAGGCCCCCTCCGGGCACGCTGATCTCCTCGAAGATCGGGAGAGTGAAGAGCAGACGTCGCTCGCTGGCGGAATAGACCGATACCTGCGCTTTCCCGCCCGACTCGCGAATGCCGAGAAAGAAGCCTCCTCCATAGACGGGAACGCAGTGAATATGGTCGAATTTTTCCGTATCCACTCCCCGCAGGTCGGGCGTGAAGAAGCCTTTGCCAGTCAGGAGGAGGCTGCCGTCCGCATTCGGCACGACATAGCCAACCGAGTCGAACGTCTCCCTGTACTGTGCAGTGCTTCCATCGAAGGTGAGCGAGATCAGATCGGTGGGTGTCAGCCCGTCGTACCAGGATCCAAACGTCCCGCTCTGCGCTCCGGCCCGGTACTGCGTGCCGAAGTAGGCCATTTGAGATCGGTTCTGCTCCTGCGCTTTGATAGGCTGAAGCGTTGCCAGATCGAGAAAGACGGTCTTCTGTCCGCATTGAAAGACCGCAGGGCCGTTCGAGCTGTAGCCAATCGCAGGCATGTTCGTGCGCCCATCCGCAAGGCCCGGCACCGTCAGTTCAAGCTCGAAATTCTTCAGACTCCAGCGCTGAATCAGCTTGCGGTCAGGCAACAGCACGAGCAGCTTATCTGCGCTAGCGCCAAAGACAAAATTGTCCGAATCGATCGACAGATACTTGACGATTTCGCGCCGCGAGACATCGAAGATCGCGAGCTTGTGCAGCTTCTTCATCTGCAGAATCAGGTATCGACCTCCCGCACCCGCCGCGACATCATCGACCGTTCCGGGCAGCCGCACAACTCTATTCCCTGGGCTTCCTGCAGGCTGACCTACATTGGGGGCGGAGGGATGAACTCCTGTCACAGGGGGATCCCCCACTGAAATGCTCCCTGAGATGGTCTGCGGCTGTCGTCCAGCGGAGGTGACGGTGATCTTGTAGGCGATAACTGCCGGAGAAAGCGTGTCGGCGGCTACGGTAACCTCCGCCATCTGGTTCAAATTCAGATGGACGGATTGACCAGCGATCCTGGTGGGCACTGACTCCAAACCGACGACATTGCCGTTGAGCCGTCTGCCGTCGAGGAGCGTCACCGTAGCGGATCCATTCTGCTCGATCCGCTGGATCTGACTCAGCTTGATTCGCTCGCCGCTAATCCTGACAACCTGATCCTCGACATGGCAGACTACTTCGCTGTCTCTGGACTGGAAGGAGAGCCGAAGCGTGATTGGCCCCTGCACGGGGATCGCGACGGCTTTTACGTGGAAGTGCCGATTGTCAGCGGCAGTCATCGCTATGGCACGATGGTCGGCGTTTCCGGAGCTGAGGGCAAGCTCAACCCGTACGCCGGGCTCCGGCTTGCCGATCTCCAGCAGGGTCACGGCAAAATCCTGGAGCGTTGAGGCATTGGCAGCCGTGAGCAAAGGGGGATCAAAGAGGATTGCCGCCTTGGCGAGGAAGGAGTTCAGGTATCGAACGGGGATGGCGAAGTTCAGCCCTGTGCCCTCGATGCCGGCCCGCACGATCCCGACTACCTCTCCGACGCTATTTAGAACCGGCCCCCCGGAGTTCCCCGGATTGAGCGAGGCGTCGAGCTGGATTTCAGTCGGCCAGGCAAACCGACCGACAACGCGCGCGTCGAGAGCTTCAACGGGC
>JANXLO010000608.1 GCA_025355115.1 Chthonomonadaceae bacterium | reverse complement strand
AAGAGATGCGAGCCTGCCGTATCATAGAAGAAGCGACAGGGCAGATGCTTTTGCGCGGCAGCGAGGCCTTCGGTGACGACCGTGCGGAAAGGCATCGGCAGATGGCGGCTCCTGACTTCCAGGAACTCCAGTCTTGGGTTCGAAGCGTGCATGAAAAATGGTACCTTATCATAAGATTGTGTGCGCTCTGCCGCACCGTTCGAGGCAGACGAATGCCCATTGCGCGGCGTTCCGGAGCAGGTTACGAACAGAATGCCAATGGGTTCCCCAACCTGAACGACTCTTCTACTGCTAACGACTACCGCCGGAAGGTAGTTCCCGCTCCCGACGAACACGACTGAAGTTTGAGTAGAACACAACCGGAGAAAGTAAGATTCGAATGTTGCGCCCCATCGGCGACCGTTCAGTAGTCAAACTGCTTGCGAGTCCAGTAGGAAATGGGCTATAATGGAGTCCGGGCGCAACGGGAAACCCCTGTTGCGTTTTTTGCATTGAAGGAGCCAGCTTATGCCGCAGTATCAGCAGCAGAAAAAGGGTCAATCACGCATACGCGTTCTGTCGAAGGATGCCACCCGAGCCTATATGCTGCTTATGAAGCAGACCGGCGGCAGACTCCAAGTTCTGCCCAATGAGATCTATGTCGTCGAGGAGTCGGCGCTCACGCTCCTGACTGAAAATGGAATCGAATTTGTACGCATCGAAACGAAATAGCAAGGCATCAGGGAGAGAGGGTTTGGGGATGACGAAATATATTTTTGTGACCGGGGGCGTGGTCAGCAGCATCGGTAAAGGGATAACGACCGCCAGTCTTGGCCGTCTGCTGCGCAACCGGGGATTCAACGTCACCCTGCAAAAGCTAGACCCCTACATCAATGTCGATGCGGGAACCATGAGCCCTTATCAGCATGGAGAGGTCTTTGTCACCGATGATGGCGCGGAGACCGACCTCGACCTCGGCCACTACGAGAGATTCGTGGACGTCGATCTGACCCGACGAGCCAGCGTTACGACTGGCAGCGTCTACAGCGCGGTGATCGAAAAGGAGCGGCGAGGCGACTATCTCGGCATCACTGTCCAGATGATCCCCCACGTCACCAACGAGATCAAAGAGCGCATCAAGCTCGCGGCGAAGGGTCAGAACGGCCTGCCTGACGCGGATGTGCTGATCGCGGAGGTGGGCGGCACGGTTGGCGACCTCGAAGGCCTGCCATTCCTGGAGGCGATTCGGCAGTTTAAAAAGGATGTCGGCGCGGAGAACGTGATGTACATTCACGTCACCCTCATACCTTATGTCGGCCCGTGGGGCGAGGTAAAGACGAAGCCCACCCAGCATAGCGTAATCAAGTTACGTGAGATAGGAATTCAGCCGGACGCCCTCATCTGCCGAACGCGTCTTCCGATCTCCGATGAGATGAAGCGCAAGATTTCCCTCTTCTGCGACGTCGAGCCTGAAGCCGTGATCGAGGCTCAGGACGCCGAGACGATCTACGAAGTTCCGCTCCTTTTCGAGGCGGCGGGTCTGTCCGACCTCGTCGTGAAGCGCCTGGGACTGCCGAATAATCCGCCGAATCTGACGGAGTGGCGCAGGATCGTCGAGAGGCTAAAGCGACCGACTTACGAAGTTAACGTCGCCGTGGTCGGCAAGTACACCGAGAACGGAGACGCCTACATCTCCATCGCCGAATCGCTCATCCACGGCGGAATCGCAAACGATGCTCGGGTGAACCTCCATTGGATCGAGAGCGAAGAGCTGGAGAAGCGGCCCGCCGCCGAGGTGCTACAGAATGTGGACGCCGTGCTCGTCGCGCCGGGTTTTGGCGCACGCGGAGTGGAAGGTAAAATCTCTGCCGCTCACTACGCCCGTTGTCACGATATCCCTTTCCTTGGAGTCTGCTACGGCATGCAGATGGCCGTGATCGAGTTCGCCCGACACGAGGCTGGGCTCGAGCTTGCACACAGCGAAGAGGTGATACCAGACACTCCCCACCCGCTCATACATATTCTGCCGGAGCAGAAGGAGATCGTCTCGAAGGGCGGCACCATGCGCCTGGGCTCGTATCGTTGTCAGCTAGTCGCAGGCTCATTGGCCGAGAAGCTCTACGGGGCCACCACAATCGATGAACGACATCGGCACCGCTACGAGCTGAACAACGACTACCGTGAGCAGTTGGCGAAGCTGGGGCTGATCTGCTCCGGCCTCTCGCCCGACTACCGGCTGGTAGAGATCATCGAGATACCCGCACATCCCTACTTCATCGCCACACAGTTCCATCCGGAGTTCCGGTCGCGTCCCAACCGGGCGCATCCTCTATTCGAGGGTCTGATCGCAGCCGCCGTAAAG
>JANXLO010000596.1 GCA_025355115.1 Chthonomonadaceae bacterium | reverse complement strand
CATCGCGTGGGCGCTGCGCGGCCAGTTCCGGAACTGCTGGCGACTGGCGTTCGGCAGGCAGCCTATGTCCGGCCCAGAGGAGCGAGCACAGTCAAGGCAGTACCGAGGGGCGTTCTTTGGGCTGGCGGCAGGCGCACTCATCCTGGCCTGGTTTTCATGGCGGATCGGCCTGACTCCCTGGATCGCCATCCTCTTCTTCGGCATCTACTTCCTGCTCGCGATCACTCTGACCCGCGTCCGCGCCGAGCTGGGCACCCCGCATGAGATCTACTTCGTGAACCCGCGCCTCATCCTCGTCACCCTGTTCGGCAGCGCCGCTATTGGCCCACAGGCCCTGACGGCGATGTCGGCCATGTACTGGTTCAACCGCGGCTACCGGTGCCATCCCATGCCGAATCAGCTGGAGGCGATGAAGCTTGGGGAGACGGCTCGCATCAAGCAGAGCTCGATCCTCTGGATGCTCGCGATCGCCTTTGTCTGGGGCACAATGGCCGCCTACTGGGCCAATCTCCACGTCACCTTCGCGGAGGGCGCGGCCTCGAAGGCGGTCGGCTTCAAGACCTGGGTCGGCGCAGAGAGCTACGACCGGCTCGGCGGGTGGCTCCAAACGCCCTCGCGCGTCAACCCGACTCAGCTACTCTACGTCGGCATCGGCTTCCTCATGGTCGTCTTCATGCGGCTGATGCGCGGCAACTTCCTCTGGTGGCCCTTCCACCCGGCGGGCTACGCCCTCTCGGTATCCTTCGCCATGGACTACTTCTGGTTCTGCTTCTTCATCGCGTGGGCGGCCAAGGCCATCATCATTCGCTTTGGGGGAATGAAGGCGCACAATAGCGCCGTGCCGTTCTTCCTCGGGCTGATTCTAGGCGACTACGTCATCGGCTCGCTATGGTCGATCTACGGCCCCATGCAGCATCTTCAGACCTACAAAATCTACATCTGAAATCACGGCTTTTCAACGGATCGTGAATTCCCAAGGAGAAATGAATGTACCTCTCGATTCGAGACGACGTCGTGTTCGCGGCGGGCTATGTGACGCTGGCGGAGGGACTGCGCGACCTGAACATCCCCGGCATTGAGCTGTTCGTCAAGCGCGACGGCACTGTGTCCGCCATCGCGCCCGCGGACGGCAGGGATCGCCTCAGCCTGGACGATGCCGCCGATCTGGCCGCGCTGAAGGCGCAGGCAGCCGCCAACGGGTTTCGTATCGCCGCTCTCTGTATGGGGAACAACTTCAACGCCGACGACAAAGCGTTCGAGATCGACTGGGCTGTGCGAACCGTACGGGCCGCCGCTGCACTGGATGCTCCGGTGGTCCGGATCGACGCTGTTATGAGCGGCGAGCGTCACCTGCCTCTGGAGGAGCGGCAGCGGCTTGTCGCGGAGGCGGTCAAGAGCATCTTGGCGGCGACGGAGACGAGCGAGATCGACCTGGGCATCGAGAACCATGGAACGCAGGGCAACGACCCCGACTTTCTGGAGGGACTGCTCTCCCTGGTCGACTCCTCGCGGCTTGGACTCACTCTGGATTCCGGCAACTTCTACTGGCG
>JANXLO010000155.1 GCA_025355115.1 Chthonomonadaceae bacterium | reverse complement strand
GCGACCGTAGCCCGGCGACCAAGCAGCAAGCCGAACAAGTTCCGCAAGCCGCGACGCAAAGTCTGTATGTTCTGCGTCGAAAAAGCTACCGCGGTGGACTATAAGCAGATGATTCTGGGACGATATCGCACCAAGCTCATTTCCGAGCGCGGCAAAATCGTTCCGCGACGCACTACTGGAACCTGCGCACGACATCAGCGCATGGTAACCGAAGCCATCAAACGAGCAAGGCACGTAGCCCTGCTTCCGTTTGTGGTAGACTGAGCGCTTCATGGCTCCCGTGATTGGCTGCGAAGTCTCGGCCCTCTCGGGCCGTACCATCCCTTGCCGGGCCGTCTTCTCTGTTTACAGAGAAGACGGCTCGTCTGCCATCTGGTTGCCATCCAACTCCATCCCGAACCCAACCGGAGAGATGAATGTCTGACACACAACTCCCTATCCTGGACAGCTTGCACGATCTGCAGTTACGCCGGCTGGATCCGTTCGATATGATGCGTCTTGTTCTGAAGTTTGCGCAACAGTGCCAGGAGGGCATCGCGCTGGGACAGAGCTTTCCGAATGAACCCGCCGATCGACCCGAAATTCGGAACGTGGTCTTTACCGGATTAGGCGGCTCCGCCATCGGCGCCGACTTCGTCCGGAGCCTGATGGAGGAGTGCGGAACGGTGCCCATGCAGGTCAACCGGGACTACACCATGCCCTCCTATGTCGGCCCGCACACGCTTGTCATCGCAGGCTCCTACTCCGGCAATACGGAGGAGACTCTGGCAGCGTATGCGGCGGCGAAGCGAACCGGGGCGCAGTGCGCTGTGGTCACGAGCGGCGGCACGATCCGCAGGCTCGCGGAGGAGGCGGGCGACACGGTGGCTCTGGTCCCGGGCGGGCAGCCGCCGCGCTCCGCGACCGGCTACATGCTCTTCCCAATGCTCGGCTACCTCGCGCATCGCGGCCTGTTCACTCACGATTTAACTCCCGACTTGACCGAGGCTGTCACTCTTCTCGAGACGATGGCCGCCGTTCTCGGCCCCGATGTGCCCACAGCCAGAAACCCCGCCAAGAAGCTCGCTCTGGATCTGTTCGGCAAAATCCCCGTCATCTACGGGTCACAGGGGTATCGAGGCGCGGTAGCCGTAAGATGGAAAGGGCAGTTCAACGAGAACGCTAAATTGGCCGCGTTCGCAAATGTTTTTCCGGAGCAGAATCACAACGAGATTCTCGCCTGGACTCTGGCCGCCCGCCAGTCGCAGAACTGGGCCGTGCTCTTTCTACGAGATCACAAAGAGGCCGCCGAGATGCCCCGCATCGCACACCGCGTCGAGGTGACCAAACAGGTGATCGGCTCCGCTGCCGTCATCAGGGAAGTGTGGGCTAAGGGCGATTCGCTCATCGCCCGCATGCTCTATCTTGCGCATTATGCCGACTATGTAACGGTCTATCTCGCCTACCTCAACGCCATCTGCCCCACCGACATTGCCTCCATAGATCACCTGAAGGCCGAGATGGCTAAACTCTAGCACAATGTGCGCAACTGCCTAAATTCACCAAATCCATGTTCATACAATTCGTGGCACGGATGCTGGATTGGCGCCCCTTTCCTTTAGGGAAGAGGGCCGGGAGTTAGGCACCGCGAGCGAAGCGAGCTGTCCCTCACCGATTTGCCGCGCCTACAAGCGCACCTGGCCCCGACAGTCCGTTTGCGGCAAGATATTCTTTCACCCCTGATGTGATGCGGGAGATGACGGCGGGATGTATCGTGCTTGCGACGCCTACTGCCACTGCGGACGCTCCCGCCATCAGAAATTCTAGCGCATCATCGGTCGTCATGATTCCGCCGGAGCCCACGATGGGAAGGTCGGTTGACTGAGCGACCCGCCAGACCTGATACAGAGCGAGCGGCTTGATGGCGGGGCCGGAGAGGCCGCCCACCACTCCCGGCAGCCGGAATTTCCGACCGCTCAATCGCACCGCCACTCCTGGAAACGCCTGCGATACAGAGATCACGTCAGCCCCCCCACGCTGTGCAGCCTGACCCGCCGCCCCTACTTCGACACCCATTGCAGGGAGCTTCGCCAGCAGAGGCAATTTTGTCGCGCTACGAGCTGCTCTGACCGCAGCTTCCAGGTGCTTCAGTTGCTCTGCTTCAGGGAGAGGTGCTTCGTACGCACGTTCCGCCAGCAAAAGACTGAGCGGAGTGAGGTTCAATTCCAGGGCAACGGGCACACCTGTCGCGTCAAGCACTCCTGCCAGCCTTTCCCACTCCTCCGTCGTTTCGCCGCAGAGACTGACGACCACCGGACACGAAAGCGAGCGAAGCTTAGGAACATACTCCCTTGCAAAGACTTCCAGGCCAGGGTTGGGCAGCCCGAGCGAATGAAGCAGGCCCGCGGTCGCCTCCGCCGTGCGGGGCATGGGGTTGCCCGAACGCTGTCCAAATGTCAGAGTCGGGGTGATGAGAGCTCCGAACTGCCCGCATTCGGCGAGGTCGTCGACCTCCGTCCCATATCCGAACGTACCTGCCGCCGCGAGCACCGGCGATCGCAGAATCAATCTCTCCGTTACTGTTGTCGTCATCTCCATACCGGCATTATACCTTCAAGTGAGGCGAGTGACAGAGGCAGGAATCGAGCCGAGTTGAAGCGAATAGGAGGGCGTTCAATACGAAAAGGGAGAGTGACTATGCAGATCGTTCCGATAGTCGGAGTTGCGCTGACGCTGGCGCTGTTGGTCAGCCTGCCCGCTCGAAGCCAGACTCAGGGTGCGGCGCCGCAGTCTCAGCAAGCGCCGCTGTTCACGCTCTACGCTGGCGGAACTCAACGCTCACTGGAGGAGGCGGCGCGCTCATTGGCTGATGCGGACGTGATTTTCCTCGGCGAGCAGCATGACGACAAAAACGCGCACGCACTGGAGCGCGCTCTTCTGGAGAGCCTGTACCGCCTGCATCCGAAGCTCACCCTCTCCCTCGAAATGTTCGAGCGGGATGTGCAGGGAGTGCTCGACGAGTATCTTCTGGGCTACATCACAGAAACGCACTTTCTTCAGTCCTCGCGCCCATGGCCGAACTACAAAGAGGACTACCGCCCGCTGATCGAGTTTTGCAAAGAGAATCATCTGCCGGTCGTCGCTGCGAACGCACCTCGCCGTTACGTCAACATCGTCAGCCGCAAGGGCAACGCCGCGCTATCCGAGCTGCCAAAAACCTCCAAAGCCTATCTCGCGCCTCTGCCCTACTCGATGGTGTTGCCCCCGGAGTACGACCGTCAGCTGATTGAAATCTTCGGCGGCAATCACGACGCCGATTCTACTAAGCCCGCTGCCCCAGCGCAGCCCGGAATGCCCGACCCCGCCCTGCTCAAGCAAGCGCAGGGCCTCTGGGATGCGACCATGGCGGATTCGATAGCGCGCAGTCTTCGCGCCCACCGTGGACGTAAGATACTTCAGGTGAACGGCGCGATGCACAGCGACTCCAGCTACGGAATCGCCGCCCGCCTGCATCAACTCAACCCGAGCCTCAAAATCAGGATAGTCACCGTCCGCCCCGACACTGGCTACCCCCTGCTTCCAACTGGACTGACTCCAGGACTGGCAGACATTATAGCCGTCACGCCAATAGCGCCCAAACCCGCCGCGAAACCCTAATTTCACCGTGGCATCGGGCGGCAAAGCCCCCCGCCGACGGGGTTCAGTTCTGATGCGAACGAACTGACAGGGAGACGAACTATGCGGATTTCCCGTAGAATATGGGGAGGCTTCGTTCTCGCGCTCGGCCTGCTCTGGCTGGTCGGCGGCGCGTTCGGATATCTCCAGGGCAACTGGCGAATGCTTCTAATGTTCTTCTGCGGCCTCGTGCTGACACGCATGGGCTTCAATATGCTGCGCGGCGACCAGAAGCAGTGACGAGCTCACGTTTGTCCTGCCGAGGGGAGTGAACTTCATGCCCGGTTGGAAAGAGCGGCTCCGCGACATACTGTTAAAGCCTGAGCCGCCCCTGCCCAACGCGGTGCTTGGCGCGTCCGCCGCTCGGTTCAAAGCTCTCCCGCCGAACGCCTCCGTCTGCATCAAAGTCTCCGCCGCCTACGATCTTCCCTATCCTTTCGCGGCCTCCTCAAGCTTCGTGGGCCTCGTAGTGCAGGAGATGCTTACGGCGAATCCTCAACTGAACATCCTGCTCACGGAAGGCGGAGTCGGCTCGCAGCCTATTCTGCCCGTCGCCGAAAAGCTGGGGTTGACGCGCCTTCCAAACGTCCGGTTCGTCGATGCCGAG
>JANXLO010000568.1 GCA_025355115.1 Chthonomonadaceae bacterium | reverse complement strand
GTCCCGGTCAATTGGAATCCCCCACCGCTCATCTCTGCATCTTACTACAACGAGCGCTGGCGCAAGTTCCTGATGAACTTAAGCGACGGTGGTGACGAGAGCCACTGCTTCACCTATGCCTCGTACCTCGGCAACCGCTGGAATCGGACGCATCCGCCCGATCAGCACGTGAAAAAAGTCAGCGTCATTTTCGTTCGTCGGATGGCTCTTCCGAACTACGGGTTGAGCGAGCCTGAGCGTGTGCAGCTTTTCGCCGGCGAGTATCCGTGACGCAATGCCTGCCATCGGCATGGTAGTTGTAGGCTCAGCTCAGGCGTGGGTGTCGAGATGGCGGAGGGCGATGCGGGTGAACAGGTTCATGCCATGCGCCAGGGAAACGTCGGAGAAGTTGTAGGTGGGAGTGTGCAGCGGAGTGACGTCCTCGCCGACGCCGAGGCGGAACATAGCACCCGGCGCATAGCGGAGGTAGACGGCGAAGTCCTCGGCACCCATTGAAGGGTTTTCGAGCGGAATGACGTTGGCAGCTCCAAGCGTCTCCTCGCCCACCGAGACGATGAGGGAGTTGACGGTCGCATCGTTCACCGTGACGGGAGTACCGTTGCGGTACCGGAACGAATATTCGGCGCGCGCGGCGGCGCATAGCCCTGCGACGATTCGCTCGATGCGCTCAGGCATCGAGTCCTGAATCGGCTTGGAGAGGCAACGGACAGTGCCCTTCAGATCGGCGACTCCTGGAATGATATTGTATGCTGTTCCCGCATGAAACTGCGCAATAGTGACCACGACCGAGTCCGTGGCGGGGATCTCCCTGCTAACGAGAGTCTGAAGCGCTAGCACGATCTGTGCGCCAGTTACGATGGGATCGACTGCGATGTGCGGCATGGCGGCATGCGCGCCGTGCCCGCGAATAGTAATGTCGAAAGTGTCGGAAGAGGCCATCATCGGGCCGGGCCGCACTCCAATGCGCCCAGTCGCCATTCCTGGCCAGCCGTGCAGAGCCACAATTGCCCCCACCCCCTCCATCGCGCCCTCCGCGCACATTCCCTCCGCGCCATGAACTGTCTCCTCCGCGGGCTGAAACAGGAAGCGCACGGAGCCATGGATTCGATGTCGCATCCGGGACAGCACCGCAGCCGTGCCGAGCAAGGTTGCAGTGTGACCGTCGTGACCGCAGGCATGCATCACCCCCGCTCGGCAAGACCGATACGGCAGGTCGCTCTCCTCATGAATCGGCAGAGCGTCCATGTCGCCTCGCAGCGCGAAAGTCGGCCCTGCGTTCGCTCCACGCAGAGTACCGATTACGCCATGCCCCGCAACGCCCGTCCGGACATCATCAAGCCCAATCTGCCTGAGACACGCCGCTACGTAGGCAGCGGTCTCCCGCTCCTCCCCACTCAGCTCCGGGTACTGGTGCAGGTGATGCCTCGCCGCCGCGTACTCCGGCGCCAATTCAGCAACGAGAGAATTAATTCGATCACTTTCCATCGAGGCTCCTAAAACGCATTTCTTGCTGTCCATATTCGGGACTGCGGACTAGTAAGTCAGGGGCTGACATTCAAGGCGTCCGCTGTGCCCGTTACGACTTCAGCACGATGCTGGAGGTCGGTGAGGGCGGTGTGAAGGCGGACGAAGCCTTCAAACAGGCTGCCGTAGGCGCTGAAATACTTGTGAACGTCTCCATCGCTGAGAGCCTTGTCGGAAAGATAGTAGAGGTGGTCACTGGTCTGCATCCGTCTCCAGGCCTCAAGGTAGTAGGGGTTGTCTGTGGCCCGGATGAAACCCTCCAGACGCTTGATCTCCTCGAAGGCGAACTTCTGCATCTCGCTTCCGAGCCAGGCGGAGGTATCACGCTCTTTGTCGGCCCAGGAGATGGTGGAGTAGTCATCGACAGAGACGACGCCGGTGCACGGCAGGCGCCGGATGGTCTCGGTCGGGGTGGAGAACTCAAGTTGCGAATGCTTCTTGATCGCGTCCGGCAGAGCGCGGATGAAGTCGAAGATGCCCGTGTCCGCCCAGATGTGTTCTCCCAGCGCCTCGTAGTCCATGGCAAGGGTGACGTTCTGGTCGGTGTTCTCGGCCAGCCAGCCCGCGAACGTCTCCGCCGATAGGGGCCAGCCGTCCCAATTTCGGTTGGGGAAACGATAGCCAATGTCGTCCGACAGCTTGTAGTTTCTGAGGAGGACGGGCAGGCCGCACGGAGCCTGATAGACGAAATCGGGTGAGCGCCAGTTTTCCAGCACCCAGTCCAGGCCCTCGGTGATGATGCCCTCGAAGCCCAGCTTTTGCACCGTCTCCGCTATGCCGTTGTTGAACATGCACTCGGTGTTACGGAACACAGTCGGGCGTCTACCGAAAAGCTTTTCTATCTCGGCGGCATGCTTCAAGGCCTGCTCGGAGAACTCTCGGCGCTGCGGGTCGAATAGCCCGCTCATGGAGTGGTAGTAGGTTTCTCCGGTGAATTCGACGCAGCCTGTCGCGGCCAGCTCCTGGAACAGGTCGATTACGCCGGGCTCATATCGGCGGGCCTGATCGAGGAACGTGCCGGACAGCCCGAAGGAGACCCGAAACGGCTTGTCGGTGCCCTTATGCTGCTGGACGAGCTCAAGGAGCAGGCGCGTCGCCGGGTAGTAGCACTTCGCGGCGACCTTCTCGAACACGAGTCGATTGAGCTCGTCGTCGAAATAGTATGCCTGAAACTGCTCTGGAGAGAGCGGCCCTTCATGCCATCGTCGCTCATAGGGCATCAGGCGCTCAGGCTGGTGTGCGAAAAAGAAAAAGGTAACGAGAGTCACCGGCTGGCACTCCTTTCAAATCGCATCGCCTCAAACCGCAGGCCAATCGACCCGTCGTACAGCGCCGCGAACAACTCCGCTTATTATAGGACTCTCAGGCACCACTGTCAACCCTGCTGGGAATTCGGGACGATAATACTCGGTTACTCGCCTAAGCATCACAGGCAGGGTTTCATGCCGCTCCCCCGCCTCGATAGTTTCGGAGGACGGCGGCGCGGGATCCTATCCAGGCAGCAGTGAGCAGGCAGCCGATCCCTCCAATGACCACCGACTGCGGGGCGCCGAGAGCGCTTGCAACCAGTCCGGCCTCCAGGTTGCCTAGCTGTGGGCCGCCGGTGAAGAAGATCATGTTGATGGCGGTCATTCGACCTCGCATTCCGTCCGGAGTGCCCAGTTGACGAATGGTCTGCCGCAGAATGCTGCTCACTGTGTCTGCCGCGCCCGCTGCCGCCAGCGCCGCTAGAGACAGCCAGAACATACGCGACATGCCGAAGAGCAGAGTAGCTGCTCCGTAGACGACGACCGCGAGCAGCATCGTCCGGCCCTGGCGGAGGATCGGGCGGCGGAAGGCCAGC
>JANXLO010000567.1 GCA_025355115.1 Chthonomonadaceae bacterium | reverse complement strand
GGTGGAGCGGCTTGGGGGCGTCGTTGTCGGCTTCGGGTTTTTGGTCGAGCTTGGCGTTCTCGAGGGTCGCAAGGCACTCGGGGCCTACGAGATTCATGCGCTGCTGCACTACGACTGAGCCATTGACAACGGGAAGGGGCGAAGCCATCGACTTCGCCCCTTCCTGATTCTGAGCGCTATTCTATTATGCTTCCCTATTCAGTTGGTGTAGACGGTCAAGCTGTGTTGCGACGGGAAGTGACCGCGCGCAGAATGAAGAGCAGAACGACCGCGCCGATAAAGGCGATAACCGTGGTGCCGATCCAACCACCGAAGTTGATGCCGACCGCGTGGGCGATGAACCCTCCAACGAGCGCACCAATCACACCGACGATCAGGTCACCGAGAATTCCGCCGGGGCCTTCTCCAGGGACAACCACTTTGGCGAGAGCGCCAGCGATGATGCCGACGACGATCCAGAACACTATTCCCATTCCCATTTTCTATATCTCCTCTGACCTGTCTGAAATGCTCATGAAAGACAACTCGCACAGGCATGACACGATAAGCATTTGTTTTCGATAGTGCGCAGGAGGACCTCTAAACTACGTTCTGCTGCTTCACTGCGCTTTCATGCAGGAAGACGCGAAGTGCCCGCATCGTGTTCCGTAATCTTTTTGAAATGAGAAACTCTGCATTCATGTCCAAGCCTTTGTTCTTCTATTCCGATGATTTTGCCCGCTACAACTTCGGGCCTCAGCACCCATTGAAGCCCGTCCGTCTCGGCATGACCTACGAACTGCTGGCAGCCTACGGAATGTTCGAGGACGGACTCCAAGTCGTGGAGCCGCAGGCTCTGGATGTTGAGGAGGCAGCCAAGACGCATAGCCGCGAGTACCTGGATGTGCTGAGGGGGCTGAGGGCAGAGGGAGGAAGATCCCGGATGCTGTGGTACGGGATCGGCACTGGGGACGTCCCCTATTTCGACGGCATCTACGAATCGTCCCTGCTCTACGCGGGGGCGTCCGCGCAGGCGGCGCAGGCGATCCTTGACGGAGAGGGCGGCGGGCAGGTGGCGTTCAACATCTCCGGCGGACTGCATCATGCCCACTATGCCCGAGCCGCCGGCTTTTGTGTACTGAACGACTGCGCGGTCGCTCTGCGCCGTCTTAGACGCAAGTACGACCGAGTCGCCTATGTGGACATCGACGTCCATCACGGCGACGGGGTGCAGGAGCTCTTCTACGACGACCCCACGGTGCTGACCATCTCCCTCCACGGGTACGGGCGCACCTTCTTCCCCGGCACAGGCTCCACCGGCGAGATCGGCGTGTGGCCGGGCGAAGGCTATTCCGTCAATCTGCCGTTAGCTGCTTATACGGACGACAAAGTCTGGCTTTCCGCCTGGCGCGAGGCCGCGCTCCCCATTCTGCGGGCGTTCGCGCCTCAGGCCATCGTGCTTCAGATGGGCACGGACACGCATTTCCTCGATCCCCTTGCCCACCTCTGCCTCACTGCGCAGGGCTGGCTGGAGGCGGTGCGGGATGTCAAATCGCTCGGCGTCCCGATAGTAGCCGTTGGGGGCGGTGGCTACAATCTGACGACCGTCACTCGCATGTGGGCGCTGGCCATCTCCGAGCTGGCGGGCATCTCCCTCCCGGACGCCGTCCCCGTCTCCTATCGCCATCGCGACCGCATTCCCACGCTGAGAGATCACGAGCTCCCTCGCATCCCGGACGCCGAGATGGGCATGGCGCGGAGCTTTGCCGCGAAGTCGGTCAGGGAGGTCAATGAGCTGCTCTTTCCGCACTTCAATTTGGGCTAGCGGGATGCAATCCCGGAAACCTCTTTCGTCATGCATACGTCCTCTTGGTCAACGCAAATCTAGCACCGAGACAT
Organism: Chthonomonadaceae bacterium; assembly: GCA_025355115.1. GTDB lineage: Bacteria > Armatimonadota > Chthonomonadetes > Chthonomonadales > Chthonomonadaceae > JANXLO01. The sequence goes on along the minus strand of JANXLO010000567.1, from coordinate 3,153 downwards.
ATGATGGGCGGCGTGTTTCGGGGAGTGATGGAACGGAGACAAGGGCATGAATTCCGAGGCTATTTCCAGGAAAATTGGCGAATAGGAGTGGCTTAATCCGCTTGAGGAGAGGCTGCAAAAGTCGGTCGAGGGGGCTTTCGCAAGGGGAGGCGAGGCCGGAAATCGGGCCGAGAACTTCCTGCACGGCACCGGGCTTGGGCACCCCCTGCACCCGGTCCTTACCCACCTGCCCATCGGCGCCTGGCCAGTGGCCGCGGCGCTGGACGCCACGGACGCTGTTCGAGGGAATGACAACTTCGCGAGGGCCTAGGATGCCGCGGTGAGGATCGGCCTGCTCGGAGCCGCCAGTGCTGCGGTGACCGGCCTGACGGACTGGCACAAGACCGACGGGAGAGCGCGGCGAGTGGGGATCGTTCATGGCGTTCTCAACCTGACTGCAACAGCACTGTACGCGACCTCGCTGGTTTTGCGCTTGAGCAAGAAGCGGGAAGCGGCCCGCGCGGCGGCGTGGCTGGGGTTCGCGGTGATGGGCAGTGCAGGATATGTCGGGGGCGTTCTGGTCTACTCAGAGAAGGCGGGCACGGACCACGCGAACCATAAGCCCCTCCCGAGCGGCTTCGTCGCTGTGCTGGCGGAGGGCGACCTACAGGAAAACACGCCTCGCCTTGTCGAGGTGGAGGGCGTCAGGATCGTGCTCGTGCGCCAGAATGAAGTAATCTAAGCGCTCCAGGAGACCTGCTCGCACCTGGGTGGGCCGCTCTCGGAAGGCAACGTGGAGGGGAGCGCTATCCGCTGTCCCTGGCACGACTCCTGCTTCACGCTGGCAGACGGCAAGGTGCAGGACGGCCCCGCCGTTCACCCCCAGCCCAGCTACGAGGTCAGGATCAATCAAGGCCAGATAGAGCTCCGCTCGTCAGTCCAGGCAGCGATTAGCGCCTAGCTACGCAGTACAACGCGTGAGGATGCGGACAGGACAGATGAGGTGGGGGGCCGGACAAGCTGTGGGAAAGTGCTTGATCCGACCCTGCTCGAAAGCGACTGTGTCCTGGTGTGAGGGGATTTACGCATGTCGGCTACCATATATCCGGGCTGTGAATGCCGAGTTTTGGAGCGAACTGCATGACTCGTGTGATCTCCTCCAGTTCAGCGTTGATGCGGGAGTCACGTCTGGCTGTCTGCTGCTCTGGTGAACTGTCGAATTTGCCTTGCACCGACCTTTTTGCGTACTGAGGATCGGCGAGAAGAGTCAGGACTGCGCAGCGGGCAAAGAGATAGCGTATTCTGCCAGGTGAGTGTGGAGTTGAGGTAAGCCTGCCAGCCTTCCGCAGGTCGTAGACTCGTTTTACTGTGATGCGCATATAGTGTGCGACCTGCCGCGCATCCATCCATTCGGGCATTGTCGTCGCATCCGCGCTGTCGTGATGGGCGTTCGTCGGTTTTCTGTAGTGCTCTCTCCGCCTGAACACGCGTCTGCTCCAGTCGTCACGGTAGCGCTCCACGCTTCTCTCGGTGATCAAGCAGCCACCGCCTTTCCGCAGGCCCGGGTCTTTGTAGCCCTCCAGTTTGCCGGTCTTGATTTTTGCCTGTATGCATGCCAGGGTGCAGTCCAGCAGTCGTTCAGCCTGCTTGACAGTGATCACCGCTACGCCCAACGGCGCGGGGCCTATCGTCCAGCCTCTCGGGTAGAGCGGGGGACGGAGGCGCGACAGTGTGCGCAGCCAGCCAGCCTTTTCCGGCTCATATTTCAGCCTGCACACATCCCATAGCGAGACATAGCTGGCCTCGAATAGTCGCGTCGGCTTTTCAGCACGCAACAGCCCACGCCTTGCCAGACCACCTAGATGGCACACACTAATCCCTAGCATATCCGCTGCATCCTGGCGCGTAATCCACCCTTCTCTGTATAACATGATGACTTTCTCTCCTCCCGCGATGACTACGCTACATCTGTAGTGCTCTGTGGAGGGCAATCTATGCAGTGATGGATTTCAGCAATCACTATTCTGTCGTGTCTGGCTGGTTCAACGGGTGAGCAGTGAATGATTTGTGAAGGAATTGGGGGGCGGTTTGGGCAAATTACGGGCATGAAAGTACGGTGGACGGAAGATAGTTTGCGGGTGCGGATTACGCCTCTGGAGTTGGCGCGGCTAGAGGGCGGCCTTACGGTGGAGTCGGCGTTGAGGCTGGGCGAAGAGTGCGGATGGCGGGCGGAGATCGCGGCAGGCGCAGATGAAGCGACGACGTTGAGGCAGGAGGGCGGGACGCTGCGCATGACGCTCTCGCCCGCAGATTTGCAGCGCCTGCTCGCCGCAGAGACCGAGGGAGTCTACTTTCGGCATGAGGGCATGCGGCCGGTGCGCTACTATATAGAGAAGGACTTTCCCTGTGTGCATCCTCGAGCCACCGACGCTCAGGAGACGCCCTCAGAGACTTTCGACGCGCCCGATGATTTCGAGGCGCGCAAAATCGACATTGACGGCGCAGACAAATCCGCCGCAAATACAAAACAATCGGGAAGTGAGGAACGCGAGATTTGAAGATCACAGGATATAGAACCTACGTTGTCGGGACGCCATGGCGCAACCTGACCTATCTGATTCTGGAGACGGACGAGGGGCTGACGGGGGTCGGCGAAGCGCGGGTACTCGGCAAGACGCACACTGTCTTGGAGTTTCTGAAGGACACGAAGCGGCACTTTATCGGTCAGTCCGTCTACGACATCGAGGCTCTCTATCGCCGGTTCACGCTGCTCGACTTCGGGTCGCCGGGCGAGGTAGTGATGACCGGGCTGGCCCTGGTGGAGATGGCCTGCTGGGACATCATCGGCAAAAAGGCCAATTTGCCGGTCTATCAGATGATCGGCGGCAAGGTGCACGACCGCATTCCCGCCTATGCGAACGGCTGGTACACTGGTGAGCGTACTCCCGAGGCATTCGCGGAGGCTGCAAAGAAGGTCGTGGCGAAGGGCTATCTTGGCCTGAAGTTCGACCCATTCGGCAATGGAGATCTGGAGCTGACGCGCAAGGAGTACTACAAGTCGCTTGCGATCATCGAGGCGGTCCACTCCGTCGTTGGCGACGGAGTGCAGATGTTTATCGAGATGCATGGTCGATTCGCGCCACATCAGGCCGTTGAGATCGCCCGCGCCATCGA
>JANXLO010000538.1 GCA_025355115.1 Chthonomonadaceae bacterium | reverse complement strand
GACCCCGCTGGCCTGCAGGCGGCTGTGCTTGTCGTGGACTGCAAGCTCCAGTTCGGCGCGAATGTGCAGGTGCAGATGGGAGCTTTGGGAGGGGTAGCCTGCCTGCCTGCTGCGCGAGGCAAAGGCTATGCTGGCGATGCTATCAGATACGCTCTCGAGCGCATGAAGGAGGCGGGTCAGGTGACTTCGGTCCTCTCTCCTTTCAGCTGGAGCTTCTATCAGAAGCTCGGTTGGGACTGGGCCGGGATGTCCCGCCACTACACGGTCACGTCGCGGACGCTGAGACCGGATCCAGAGACCGAGTTCGTTCGATCCGCGACTGCCGAGGACAAGTCCCGCATCCAGGGAATGTACGCGGAATTTGCTTCGCGGTACAGGGGGATGCTCGTGCGTTCGGAAGGGGAGTGGACTCGTCTGCTGAATGACGGCAAAAAGAAGCATGCCTTTGCCTTCGTCCATGAGCGGGGAGGCCGGGTCGAAGGCTATCTAATCTATCACGGCTGGGAGGAGAAGGAGACAGCCATCAGAGAGTTTATTGCCCTGACTCCGCGCGCGCGGCGTGGTCTCCTGGGACTGCTCCATCGACACGAAATGCAGATCAAGAAATTTGCGTGGAGCGGCCCTGAGAACGATGGGCTATGGAATCAATTTATGGATTGGGGGCTGTCTACCAAGCTCAACCCGCTTCAGATGGCCCGCATCGTCGATGTTCCTGGCGCGCTGACCTGCCTGCGACCAAGGGAAGATCTGACTGGCAGCGTCAACGTAGCCATCAATGATGCAAACGCTCCCTGGAACGAGCGAACCTGGAGGATCGAGTTCGGGCAGGGCAGCGTAGAGGTGTCTCCAACCGATAAGCCAGCGGGAATTGAAATGGACATTCGCCAGCTGACTCAGGCCTTTTTCGGCACCCCCGGCCTTGCGGATCTGCGGGAAGCCGAGACGATTTCGGTCCATTCCGAGCCGGGCTATGAGGCTCTGCATCTCCTTCTGGATGGCCCTCCGACCTGGATCAACGACGACTTCTAATGAATTCAATCCTGAACGAGGCGCGATCCGACAGCGAACGGCGGGTCAGGGCCGGAGAAAACTCCATGTCTGTGAAAGCTCTGAAGGCCCTGCACCTGCTCTCTCTGCTAACTCTGTCAGCTCTGCTGGAAATCGGGGGCGACGCCGGGATGCGGGCGGGACTGCAAGGCCGTCGAGCGGGCTTCGCCCTGGGCGGAATCCTGCTCATCACCTATGGCTTGATGGTCAACCTGCCAAAATGGGATTTCGGAAGGCTCATGGGCGTCTACATCGCAATCTTCTTCCTCATATCGCAGGCCGTCGCCGTCCTCGCCTTCCACGAACGGCTTCGCCTACCCGCACTTGTCGGCGGTAGTCTGATCGTCGCTGGCGGCCTCGTGTTGACGTTATGGCGAGCAAACTAATCGCCAGTAAATTGAACTGAGTAAACAAAGTGAAAGAGTAATTGGCATCAAGCTTTGTCAGAGGAGAAAAATTTAAATGCACGACTGGCAAGAGCGCATCTGCGCAGATCCCAATATTTGTCATGGGCAGAGTTGCATTTGGGGAACAAGGGTGCTACTTTCGGTAATCCTTGACAACATAGTGGCAAAAATCAGCCATGCGGAGATACTAAGCAGCTTACCCTCTCTCGTCCCAGAAGACAATGACGACGCATTCGCCTACGCCGCAGAATTGACGCACGAACGGATACTGACATAAGGCAGAAAAGAGGCTGCCACTCATCAGCGCAAGTCTCAACGGGAAATCCCTTCGCTATAGCACGCTGCACGTGGCGCCCCCTTCGGGCGCGGGAGTTTTAGGGCGAAGGCGTCATTGCTATCGCCCTCAACGCATTGTGGCCGAAGGTCACACCGCACGAAGTGCGCTACAGCGAAGGGATTTCCCGTCGCGATGGACTGATCGTTCGCATGGCTTATCTGCAGTCAAAAGACTGATTTTTACGCTCTATGTCTGCTATCTTTCAGTCGGTTGTGCGCAGTTGCTGTCAGGGAGTTGCAGGGAACGTCAGCGGGGAGAGTGCGTCGAAACTTGTCGGCTTGACTATTGGGGGCAAAGGGGTTAGAATAGTGGAATAACTCCTAAATGTAGGGCACTTATCGCGGCATCGCGCTAGATATGCGCATGCGTGAGCAGGCCGTGCCCGTCTTTTTTACCCGTGAGGCCCCCCGATCATGACGAATAGCAGCGATTTTGTGCACCTGCATTGCCACTCCGAATTCAGCCTGCTCGACGGGGCCAACAAGCTGGGTTCGCTGGTGGAGCGCGCCGTAGAGATGGGCATGACCTCGCTCGCCCTTACCGACCACGGCGTTATGTACGGTGTGGCGGACTTCGCGGCGAAGTGCAAGAGCGCGGGCATCAAGCCGATCCTGGGCGTAGAGGCCTATGTCGCGCCGCGCCACCACCGCTCGAAGGAGGCCCGAGTCGATCAGTCCTCCTATCACATGGTGCTGCTCGCCCGCAATCTCGACGGCTACAAGAACCTGCTCAAGCTCACCACCATCGCCGCCGTAGACGGCTTCTACTACAAGCCCCGCATCGACCGCGCTCTCCTCGAGAAATACCACGACGGAATCATCGCCACCACCGCCTGCCTCGGCAGCGAAATCAACTCGCACCTCATGCGCAACGACTACGAAGCGGCCCGGGACGCCTGCGGCTACTATCGCGACCTGTTTGGTGAGGGCAACTACTACGTCGAGCTTCAAAACCACAGCCTGCCGGAGCAGATCCTCTGCAACGAGCAGCTTGTCAGGATCGCGAAGGAGCTGCGGCTGCCGATCATCTGCTCCAACGACGTCCACTACCTCCAGGACAAGGACGCCGACGCCCATGACATTCTGCTCTGCATTGGGACGGGCGCCTGCGTTCAGGACGCCGACCGTCTGAAGTACGCAACACAGGAGTTCTACCTCAAATCCTCGGAGCAGATGAAGGAGCTGTTTGGCCACATTCCCGGCGCAATCGAAAACACCCTCGGCATCGCGGAGCGGTGCGACGTCAAGCTCGAGTACGGGCGCGTTCCCATGCCTTCCCCCGGCATCCCTGACGGCCTCGATCCACACGAATATCTGACGCAGCTCGCACAGGAGGGGCTGATCCGCAAGTACAACGGCAATCCCCCGCAGAAGATCATCGAGCGGCTGGAGTACGAGCTTGGGATCATCAAGTTCACCGGGTTTTCGCAGTATATTCTGATCGTGCGCGACTTCGCCAAGTTCGCCGAGGAGAAGGGCATCTTCTACGGTGTTCGCGGCTCCGCTGCCGGTTGCCTCGCCTCCTATCTCGTCGACATCACCGACATCGATCCGGTCGAGTACGGGCTGACGTTCGAGCGGTTTCTGAACCCGGAGCGCATTCAGATGCCCGACGTCGACATGGACTTCGAGGACACGCGCCGTCAAGAAGTCATCGAGTACGTCACGCAGAAGTACACGCCCGCAGAGGCGTACAACGATCCCGACGACCCCAAGAAGATAGATCCCACCCAGGCCCGCGTCGCGCAGATCATCACGTTTGGGACGCTCGCCGCCCGCGCTGTCCTGAAGGACGCGGGGCGCGCGCTCGCTATGCCCGGCCCCGAAGTCGCGAAGCTTTGCGCGATGGTGCCCACTATCCCTCTCGGCATGACCATCGACAAGACGATGGAGGCGAACGCGGAGTTCAAAAACGCCTATGTCCGCGATCCCAGCGCCCGCAAGCTCATCGACACAGCCCGTCGTCTGGAGGGCATCTCTCGCCACGCCAGCGTCCACGCCGCGGGAGTCATGATCTCCCACACGCCGCTCACCGACTACACGCCGCTCAGCCGCTCGGCGGAAGGCGGGCTGGTCACGCAGTATGTCGCCAACACGCTCGAGAAGATCGGGCTGCTGAAGATGGACTTCCTGGGCCTCATCAACCTCTCGATCCTGGGGCAGGCCGTCAAGAACGTGCGCATGACCACCGGCACAACTCTCGACGTAAGAAAACTGCCGTTAGAGGGCGATGGGGAGGACGTCCGCAAGACCTACGAGCTTCTTGGTAACGGGGAGTGCGTCGGGGTCTTTCAGCTGGAGTCGCCGCAGATGCGCCGCTACGTTCAGGATCTGAAGCCTACCAGCGTACGCGACGTCGCCGCCATGGTCGCCCTCTACCGCCCCGGCCCGATGGCGCACATCCCGCGCTTCGTGCGGTGCAAGCACGGAATGGAAAAGATCGAGTATCCCCATCCCCTGCTAGCGGATCTGCTCGGCGAAACCTACGGCGTCATCGTCTATCAGGATCAGGTTATGCTGATCGCTCAGATCATCGCGGGCTACACCCTGGGCGAGGCCGACCTCCTCCGCCGAGCGATGGGCAAGAAAAAGAAAGAGGAGATGGCGCAGCAGCGCGAGAAGTTCCTTGGCGGCGCGAAGGAGAAGGGGGTCAGCGAGAAGAAGGCGAACGAGATTTTCGACATGATGGAACCGTTCGCAGGCTACGCCTTCAACAAGGCGCACGCCGTCTGCTACGCCATGGTCGCCTATCAGACCGCCTACCTGAAGGCCAACTACCCGGTGGAGTACATGGCGGCGCTGCTGGCCTGCTTCATCGAGAAGCCGGACAAGCTGCTGACTGCGATGGACGAGTGCAAGCGCATGGGGATACCCGTGCTGCCCCCGGACATAAACGCGAGCAGCGCCGACTTCACCGTGGAGATGCGCGAGCAGGACGGCAGACAGGTCGCCTACGGCATCCGATACGGCCTCGCCGCGATCAAGAACGTCGGGAGGGCCGCAGTCGAGGTGATTCTAAGGACGCGCGAAGAGGGCGGATGCTACGACTCGCTCGCGGAGTTCGTTCAGCGCGCGACCGCCATAGAGACCGGAGTGACGCGGAGCACGATGGAGCATCTCATTCACTCCGGCGCTTTCTCCGCCCTGCCCGGCCACACCAACCGTCGCGCTCTCGACCAAATACTGGACGACGCGATGCAGGCCGCCGTTCGCGCGCAGCGCGACAAAAAATCCGGACAGGTATCGCTCGCGGATATGTTCGGCGATGAGGACGCTTCGGAGAGCAAAGTTGCCTCCATTCCCATTCCTGTCATGCCCGACTATCCCCGCGAGCAGCTGCTGGGGTTCGAGCGCGATCTGCTCGGGCTCTACATCTCCGATCACCCGCTCCAGGTTCATCTGCCGATGTTCGAGCGCAGGGGCGCGATGCGCGTCTCCGACCTCTCGGAGCTGCCCGACCGCTCCGAAATCACCATTGGCGGCATCGTGACGAGCATAAAGCCCTTCACCTCCAAAAAGTCCGGCGAGCCGATGGCGTTCTTCAATTTGGAGGACATGACGGGCACCGTAGCGTGCACAATGTTCCCCGGCGTCTTCGCAAAGCACGGCCAGCATCTGGAGAAGGATAAGATCGTCATTCTGCGCGGCAAAGCCAATCACCGCGACCGTGTGCGCGACGACGATGAGGGCGGCCACATCGTGGAGGTTCTGGCGGACGAGCTGACATCTATTGGCAGCGGAGGCGGCAGCGGCAACGGCCCGAGCCGCATTATAATCCGCCTCGAGGCGTCGCATCAGTCGGTGCTGCGCTTCGTCCGCGACACCGTCGAGCAGCACAGAGGCAACGGCAACGCCCAGCCGGTCTTTCTGCACGTCCCCTGCAACGGCAAGCTCAACGTGGTCAGCACCAACCTCCTTGCCGAGTTCACCGACCCCTTCCGCACCGCCCTCGAAAGAATGTTGGGTCGCCAATCCGTCTGGCAGGAGTAACGGCGCGATACTGCTTCGTCGTAAAGCTAAGCACTGCCTGCGAATATGCGACCATTGTTGCCGTGCAGGTAGTAGAAGCCTTGAACGGAATCGAGCCCTCTTTAGAGCAAGCAAGCCCGTACTTCAATCCGCGCCATCAATGCTTGGCGCCGCTGGATGGGCAGCATGACTTCTTTTCACTTCGAACAATCAACAGGCGATACTGCCGCTCGCGATAAGGCACAATCGCAATGGTGTTCAGGTGGAAGCTTGCGTGATGAGCGAGTTCCTCGAACCCAATGCGAGGCTGACTTCAACTGCCTCCGCCGCCAAGCTCCATTGACTGGGTGACGGACTGGAGGCCCTACATACTGCTTCAAACAACAAAGTCTCACTATCTCATGCGGCTGTAGACGAGGCGCGGAACACAACCACTCTCGAGACTTCGTCCTGAAGATGAGTGGCTTGCGCCCAGGTTATACGGTAGTGGAGTCGACGGAACTTACCCACAGGCTCGCTATGTACGGCGGGGTGCTGAGCGTGGAGTGCTCGCATTCGCATGGCAAGTACACGAATATTGAGGACGCGACCTCGCTCACCAGGCTCTATCCGAGCGGGTCCGCTCTTGAGATTACGCTAACTCCAGATGGGCCGCTTCTCGACGGGTCCAAAGGAGCCGTCATCACTCAGACGGTGCATATGACGAACCAGTGGCGTGACGCGTACCTTCGGGGCATCCCCTTCGGTGTGTATAGGACTACGGCGCGGCTCATCGAACCGAACGGGACATCCCACAAACTTCGGTTGCAGCAAGATCATGGCGCCACCGATGCCTGGGAGCCATCAGTTCTTGTCGAATGGGTGCCCGCCGCCTGGGATTCCTCGCACGAGACGATGACACAACCAAGCCTTCATCTCGGCCAGTAGAAATGCGGCCAGCAGGACGCCATTCTCATGCTGGGGAGGGCGTCCGATTGCCGTTGCCCTCTTCCGCGCGTCCCCGTCAACCATAGAGTACTCATCTGGTCCTGATCAATCGCCACTGACTCCGTATCGGCCTCAGATGCAGTCGGGTACTTGGACAGCC
>JANXLO010000521.1 GCA_025355115.1 Chthonomonadaceae bacterium | reverse complement strand
TTGATGCCGGCGCGTTTGGCTGACCACCCGTGGCGATGAAAGTGTGATTCTGCTGATCGAAATGGACGATGACAGTAGTGTCTCCTGCAATCGCCTGCTCCCTGGCAAAAGCGAAGATATCCTGCACCTGACGAGCGGCATTGCTGAACTGCGACTTCGCATAGAAACGGCTGTAGGCAGGGACGATGACACCCGCCATGACGGCGATAAGCAGGATTACCACCATGAGCTCTATGAGTGTGAAGGCGCGGCGCAGGCGGCGTGACATCTCGTTATTTGCTTCCCGTCAAGTTCCAGCTCTGGATGGGCGCGTTCTTGTCGTCCGGGCCAGCCGAAGCGATGTCGTAGTCGCGATTACCGTCACCAGGGTGCTTGTACACGTAGGTATGACCCCAAGGATCGAGGGGCACATTCGTCTGGTTCTTAAGGTAGGGGCCGTTCCAGCCCTTAACCTGCGGGTTGTTGATCAGTGCCTCCAGGTTGGGAGGGAAGGAGCTCGTATCCGCGTTGTACATGTCGATTGCCGAATCGAGCGTCTTGACTGTCGTGATGGCGTTGGACACTTTGGCGTCCTCTGTACGGCCGAAGAAGCGTGGGACGATCACGGCGGCGAGGATGGCCAGAATGACGATGACGACAACTAGCTCGATCAGAGTAAAACCGCTTCGAACTCGGCGGCGGGGCAGTGAGACTGCGTTCATTTTGAGAAATCCTTTCATTTTACGAGCGAACTGATCTGGAAAATGGGCAGCAGTATCGAGAGGACGATGAACCCGATAAAAACTCCCATGAAAAGAACGACGACAGGCTCCACGAGACTGGTGAGTCGCCGCATGGTGCTGTCCACCTCAAAGTCGAGCGTCTCGGCGGTGCGGATGAGCATCTGCGGCAGGCGGCCTGTCTCTTCGCCGACGGCGGTCATGTGCGTGACGACGGGCAGGAAATTTCCAGCCTTCTCCATCGCCTCATGCAGGGTCTCTCCCTGACGCACCGCGCCGCGCACAGTGAGGATGGCTTCAGTCGCGACCATATGTCCGACTGCGGAGGCCGAGATGTCCATCGCTTCGAGGATTGGAACACCGCCTCCGAGAAGTGTCCCGAGCGTGCGCACCAGCCGGGCAGCCACGATCTTCTGAACGAGCGCGCCGAACGGGGGCAGGTTCAGCCTCATGCTGTCGAAGGAGTAACGGCCCGCTCTGGTCGCGACCCAGCCTCGAAAGGCGAAGACGGCAGCGATGATCCCCAGCACGATAAGCCACCAGAATTTTCCGATGAACCCGGAGATGCCCAGGAGCATCGTGGTGGGAAGTGGCAGGTCAGCGCCCATGTCCTTGAACACCGGGGTGAGGCGCGGGATCGCGAACGTCATCAGGAAAATGACCGCTGAGACAGCGACGAATATCAGGACGGCAGGGTAGGTGAGCGCCGACATGATCTGGCTGCGCCGCACCGCCTCCTTCTCGAGGAACTCTGCTAGTCGGGTCATGACTCCTGATAGCTGGCCTGAAACCTCACCCGCCTTGACCATATTGGCGTAGAGGTCGGGGAACTCCCGCGGAAACTTTCGCAGGGCATCGGAGAGAGGCTGTCCAGCTCGAATGTCGCCCTGCATGGAATTGAGCATCACCTTAAGCGGTGCGCTGTCCGCCTGATCGATGAGCACCGAAAAGGCGCGATCCATCGGCAGGCCAGCGTCCAGCAGATCTGACATCTCGCGTGTGAACAGCAGTATCTGAAGCTTCGTAACCTTTTTGCCTGCGGCAGGCTTGACGGCGACCACGGCGCTCTTCTTCGCGGCGCTACCGGCTGCCTCCGCTTCGGCGATCGCGCCGTTGCCGACCGCCTTCGCGCCGACGCCGATGGAGGTGGGAAATACGCCCAGCGCGCGGACTTTGACGGCGGCATCCTGGCTGTCCCGCGCGGAGATGCTCCCGGTCGTGGCCTGTCCTGATCTATCGAGTGCTTTGTAAGTGAAATCCGGCATGGTCTATTTCTACGCGTCGAAGTCTTCGCGCTGGCAGACGCGGAGGACTTCCTGAATGGTCGTGTGCCCCTGAAGCACTTTGTTGCGGCCGTCCGATAGCATGGTCACCATGTCCTGGTTCTGGAGGGCGTAGTTGCGTATGGTGCTGGAGGAGGCTCGCTCGACTATGAGGCGGCGAATGCCTTCATCGATGACGATGAGCTCGTAGATACCCCCGCGTCCCTTGAAGCCGACTCCCCGGCATTCCGCGCACCCTTTGGCGCGCATCAGCGGCTCGCGCTTGACGATAGCAGGGTCGATCCCGATCTCGCGCAGCACCTCCGGCGTCTCCTCGTAGGGCTCACGGCAGTGCGGGCAGTTTATGCGGACAAGCCGTTGCGCAACTACACCGATGAGCGAGGAGGCGATGAGGAAGGGCTCTGCGCCCATGTCGAGCAGGCGGCTTACAGCTCCTGCCGCGTCATTCGTATGGAGGGTCGAGAAGACTAGGTGGCCCGTAAGCGCGGCATGAACAGAGATTTCGACCGTCTCATGGTCGCGAATCTCTCCGACCATGATGATGTCCGGGTCCTGACGAACGATGCTGCGCAGTCCGTTGGCGAAGGTCAGGCCGATCTGCGGCTGCACCTGAATCTGGTTTACGCCATTCAGCTGGTACTCAACGGGATCCTCGACAGTGATGATCTTCTTCTCAACGCTGTAGATTTCGTTCAGTGCTGCGTACAGCGTCGTCGTCTTTCCTGATCCGGTGGGGCCGGTGACGAGCACGATTCCATGTGGCTCCTGAATCAATCGACGGAACTTATGGAACTGCGTCCGCTCCATCCCGAGCTCGGTGAGACCCAGCATCGCGGTCTGCTTATCGAGGATGCGGAGGACGGCGCTTTCGCCATAGACAGTTGGGACAGTGGAGACGCGCAGATCGATCTGACGACCCGAACTGCGAATTCGCATGCGCCCATCCTGCGGCAGTCGTCGCTCTGCGATATTAAGGTCAGAGAGAATCTTGATGCGGCTGAGGATTGCCGAGTGATACCGCTTCGGTGGGGGCGACTGCTCATGCAGGACGCCGTCGATGCGATAACGAATGCGGACTTCACGCTCGAACGGCTCTATGTGGATGTCGGACGCGCGATCCTGTATGGCCTGATTTATGATCAGGTTGACCATCTGGATGACGAGCTCTTCCTTCGCCATTTTCTGTAGGTCGGCTACATCCAGACTGTCCTCGTCGTCAAGTGCGCGCTCGGCGACCTTCACGTCCTGGATCATACGTGACATATAAGACTGCTCGCACAGCCTGCGAATTTCGCTGGGCGCGGCGAGAACAGGCGCAATGTCCAGGCCCGTCAGCAAGCGGAGATCGTCGATTCCGTGAATGTCGAGAGGGTCGGCCATCGCGACGACTAGCTGATCGTCGTTGCGTCGCAGCGGTATCAGGTGATGACGCAGTGCGAATTCGCTCGGCACGATATGAAGCACCTCAGGGTCGGGCGGCTCCTGGTTGAGGTCGACAATGGGGCAATCAAGCTGTCGGGAGAGCGCACGGAGCAGATTCGGCTCGGTGAGAAATCGCATACTCACCAGAATTTCACCGATGCGCTTGCCTTTTTCGCTTTTTCGCTGTTCGGCGAGTGCGGTTTCGAGCTGCTCGGAACTTATTAGGCTTTCTTCCAATAGGATCGAGCCGAGCATTGCGCGTCTGAGTTTGAGCAAAGTAATGACCTCCAAAAGCCCTCAGCATCGTGACTGAAACGATTTAGTGCAGCGGGCAGAAAAGTTTTACGCCGAGATGGGGAGCAGAAGAACCGTGGAAGTACTCTCTTGCAGGCGCCAGCGTGTTATTGTCGTACTATATAAGACGCTGCCGTCCATCAGGGGTTACGCGGCATTTCGTCGGGAATAACCTGATCAAGGCAGTGACGAGCATGGACTGCGCATGAAAGTGCGTTAGGTGCTATATGCCCGACGCTTCCAAATGCAGGGCGGTTTCACGATTGTAAGTTCCTTCCATGAAAGTTTGCGCTCCTAAAGGGTTTTGCGTTCGCCATCAACAATATTGAGGCATGAACACACAGGCTAGCTTTGATCCAATTCAAGTTGAAGTATGGAAGCATCTCCTTGCTTCGATAGCGGAGGAGATGGGAGCGACGCTCGAGCGCACGGCCTACTCGCCCAACATAAAGGAGCGTCTTGACCACTCTTGCGGCATCTTCGATCCACAGGGAAGGCTGTTGGCGCAGGCCGCCCATATCCCGGTTCATCTCGGAGCGATGCCCCTGATGATGCAGCAGTTGCGCCATAAAGTGCGCTGGTCGCCGGGAGTCATGTGGCTCTGCAACGATCCGCGTTGCGGCGGAACGCATCTGCCAGACCTCACGCTCGTTGCTCCGGTCTATCTGCCGAAGACTGCCTCGGGAGGGACTGAACTAGCCGGATTCGTCGCCTGCCGGGCGCATCATGCCGACATCGGCGGACTGACGCCAGGCTCCCTACCGCTTTCAACCGAGCTGTTTCACGAAGGCTTAATTATCCCTCCCGTGCGTCTAGTTGAGCGTAGGAGAGTGCGTACCGATGTTCAAGACATGGTCTGCGCCAATTCGCGCACTCCACAGGAGCGCAAAGGCGATCTCGCTGCTCAGATTGCAGCGAACGAGACGGGGATTCGAAGATTTCAGGCTCTGATGGAGCGCTATGGGCGCGAGGAGTTTCAGGCCCGCACGGCAGAGAACATCGCTTACGCCGCGGAAGCCGTCCGGGTCGCGTTGGATAAGCTCCCGGCGGGCCGCTATGTCGCGCAGGATGTTCTGGACGATGACGGCGCGGGAAACACTGACCTCCCTATACTCCTCGCCATCACCGTTCCTGGAGATCGCACGGTTCGATTCGATTTCACCGGAACCGCGCCGCAGACGCGAGGATCTTTGAACGCGACGGAGGCGATCACTCGCTCCGCCTGCTGCTATATCGTGCGTTGCCTCGCCGAGAGGGATATACCCACCAATGAGGGTTGCTTCATGCCCGTTCAGGTGATCGCGCCGGAGGGAACTCTGGTCAACGCAACCTTCCCCGCGGCCGTCGCAGCAGGCAATGTGGAGACGTCGCAGCGAATTGTGGATGTCTGTCTTCGGGCGCTCTCGCAAGCGGCCCCGGACAGGATACCTGCCGCTAGCCAAGGGACGATGAACAACGTCACGATAGGCGGCTACGATCCTCAGCGAGGCCGATCTTTTGCCTACTATGAAACGCTAGCCGGGGGGGCGGGAGCATCATCCGACGGCAATGGCCTCTCCGCAGTGCACTCCCATATGACCAACACACGCAACACTCCCGTTGAATCGCTCGAGTCGCACTATCCCCTCCGTGTGCTTGAGTTGTCCATCGTTGCGGCAACTGGAGGACCGGGACTGCATCTCGGCGGCGATGGATTGATTCGACGTGTGCAGTTGCTCACGGACTGCCGCGTTTCGCTGATCACCGAGCGTCGCGTGCATCCGCCCTTTGGCGCGAATGGAGGCAGTGACGGAAGGAGAGGCGTCAATTCGGTGCTTATTCCAGAGGCGGAGCATGAGTATCTCCCTGGCAAATGGAGCGCCGATTGCAGCGCTGGGACGATAGTGACTGTCCAGACACCTGGCGGCGGAGGGTGGGGTGAGCAAATTGCAACTCAAAAAGAGCGTGGAGATGATAAAAACGACTAATTGCCGTTGACACTCTTATTCATCGCGGGTATACTGATATTCAGTCTGACGGACTGACTTATAGCCACTTCGTCAAGCACATCCGAATATCGAGAGTGACATGTCGTTCATAAGCACAGCAAACTTTACAAACCGTCGTCGCGAGCGTACAGGGAAATAACCCACGCGACGCGCCACTGTCGAACGACAGTTTCACCGCCCAAGCGCCGTGGGAGCCCAATTGGGAAGCCGACGGCGTTGTCATTTGTCATTAGCCGCCGCCGGTCACACTGACCGAGCGGCGAAATGTTTTTCAAGGAGTTTCGGATCGTGACGATTTCGGCAGCCATTGTAGGGGCATCGGGGTATGGAGGAGGGGAGCTGCTTCGCCTGCTTGGCGCCCACCCATCTGTCGAGATCAAGGCTGCAGTCTCCGAGACCTATGCCGGTCAGCCCGTTTCGGCGGCCTTTCCTGGGCTTGCAAAACGCACTGAGCTTCGCTTCACCTCCTATGACAATGGAGCGTCGGCGGCGACGTGCGACGTCGTTTTTCTTGCTCAGGAGAACGGCAAAGCGATGCACATGGCGCCCACTTTGCTCGCGGCAGGCTGCAGGGTCATCGATCTATCGGCGGATTTCAGGCTTCGAGACATCAAGAGCTATCAAAGTTTCTATAAGACTCCTCACGCGGCTCCACTTCTGAACGCTGAGGCAATCTACGGTGTGCCGGAACTTCATGCCGCAGAGATAAGGAAAGCTCGGCTTGTGGGAAACCCAGGGTGTTTTCCGACCGCCACTCTACTGGCGTTGACACCACTTGTGGCCAACGATCTGATTGAGACGAACTCCATTCTCATTGATGCGCTCTCGGGCGCATCTGGAGCCGGACGGTCGAAGTGGAGTCAGGAGCATCATTTCCCTGAGATGAACGAGAGCGCGAGCGCGTACAAAATCGCTGGCGCCCATCGGCACACGCCAGAAATCGAGCAGGAGCTTAGTTTGCAGGCAGGGCATGAGATTATGCTGAGCTTCACGCCTCATTTGGTACCGATGACCCGTGGCATCCTTGCTACTTGCTATGCGACTCTGAAGGGAAAGGTAACGAGAGAGGAGCTGTTGGAGATGTACAGTTCGTTTTACTCGGCTGCTCCTTTTGTGATTATCAGGGACGATCTGCCAGGCACCAAGCAGACGCTGGGCTCGAATATCTGTCATATCGGGCTTGGCGTAGATGAGAGGCTGAATCGAGTCACCGTGGTTTCAGCAATCGATAATCTTGTCAAAGGAATGGCTGGCCAGGCCGTTCAAAATATGAACTTGATGTTCGGGTTCGAGGAGACGTCAGGGCTGGAAGCGGGAGCTTTCTGGCCCTAATGACGGAGGAGAGAAGAGTCAGATGCTGCATATACTACGCAAACATAGGACCATCGCTCCGCTTGCGGAAAACGCGGAATGGGACGCTCTGCTGGAGCAGGGCTTAGTGGCGGGATGGTCCTTTGACAAATTGTTTGAGGACGTGAGCAATTCGGCTGCCGCACTCAAGACAGAATGCCCGATGAACATATCCGATATGGTGTCGCACATAGCTGACGTCAATTATGCCGTCGCGAATATTCTAGAGGCCTTCACGAAAGGCCGTTCTCTAACGTACGACCAGCGCGCTCTCTATCGCGGCGCGGGAGGACGGCCTTTTCAGGTGATTCGAGAAGATCACTCCAATTCTCTGCTGCGGCTGGCAGAGTCGACCGGAAGACCGATCAATCCCGAGCAAGTCAGCTGGCACTTCGAGTACGGCAGGCTGAACGGGAAAGAGTGGCTGGCCACCATTCAGCCCCATTATGCATACCACACCCGGCAAGTGGAGCGCATCAAGGCCTCGAGCGCTTATCGCTCCGGGCTCAAAGCACCCAGGGGCAGCAGGGAGGCCGTCAAGTGAGTACGGAAAGCAGAGGGAGTGCGTTTTGATCACGGTCTGGCAGAAAATAGAGGCAGCAGGAGTCACCTATCCGGAGGGCTTCGTCGCGTCGGGAGTGCGGTGCGGGCTGAAGACGCAGGGGGAAGACCTCGCGCTTCTAGTCAGCGAAAGCGCCTGTACCGCCGCTGGCGTATTTACGACGAATCGAGTGCAGGCAGCGTGCGTGCAGTACTCTCGGCGCGTGGTGAGAAGCGGGACGGCACGGGCAGTTTTAATCAACGCTGGCAATGCGAACGCCTGCAACGGAGAGCAGGGCGAGCATGACAACAGCATGATCGCGGACTGGGTGAGCCGCAAGCTCCATATTCCCCCTGACGCAGTGCTAACCGCCTCGACCGGCATCATTGGCCATTTGCTGCCGATGGAAAAGCTTCGTGCAGGCATCGATATGGCCGTCGACAGCCTCGATAGGGATTTCGAAACTGATCAGCGGGTGGCACGCGCTATCATGACAACCGACACCTATCCGAAGTTCATGGGTTTCGAAGCGGATTCCGATCAGTGGGTGGCGCCGATGCGTTTTGGAGGGATGTGCAAAGGCTCCGGGATGATCGCGCCCAACATGGCGACTATGCTGGCCTTTATAACAACGGATGCACGCCTTCCGGCCCCATTGCTCCAGGAGGCGTTGGTCCGTGCCGTCGCCGTGTCCTTCAACTGCGTCACGGTCGATGGAGACACAAGCACGAACGACATGTGCCTCCTACTCGCGTCTGGAATGGGTGAGGGAGAAGTCTCGCGCTCCGGGCCCGCGTTCGAGGATTTCGTTGAGGCTCTATCACGCCTGTGCATCTCGCTTGCCAAGGAGATCGCAAAGGATGGAGAAGGGGCGACCAAACTGGCCGAGGTAGTTGTTCGCGGAGCGGCCACGGAAGCAGGGGCGCATCGGATCGCAAAGACCATCGCCGAGTCGCCTCTGGTGAAGACAGCCCTTTTTGGCTGCGATCCCAACTGGGGAAGGATCGTAATGGCTGCTGGAAAAGCAGGCATTCCGTTCGATCCCAATGTGATCGACGTCTACATAGGAGATCACGTCGTCTGCTCAGCGGGGCGCAGCGTCGAGTTCGACCGCGACGCTGCTCACCACTATCTCACTGGCAAAGAAGTGCAGTTCGTTGTCGACCTTAATACGGGGGACGAAGCGGCGACTGTATGGACGTGCGACTACAGCTACGACTATATCAAAATTAATGCCGAGTACCACACTTAAGCCTAAACTATGACAAAAACGCTTGAACCATCCGAACATGCCGCGGTTCTCATCGAGGCACTGCCTTACCTGAAGCAGTTCTACGGCAAAACCATAGTCGTTAAATAC
The DNA here is from genome assembly GCA_025355115.1 of Chthonomonadaceae bacterium. Taxonomy (GTDB): domain Bacteria; phylum Armatimonadota; class Chthonomonadetes; order Chthonomonadales; family Chthonomonadaceae; genus JANXLO01. The sequence goes on along the minus strand of JANXLO010000521.1, from coordinate 510 downwards.
GGCGGCAATGCGATGATCGATGAGACATTGAAGACCCAGGTCATGCAGGATATCGCCCTGCTTCACTATGTAGGTATTCGCACTATACTTGTGCATGGCGGAGGGCCAGAAATCAGCGCGATGATGAAACAGTTGGGTCATGAACCTGCATTTCTAAACGGACTGCGGGTGACCGACGCCGCTACCATGGAGATAGTCGAGATGGTGCTGACAGGCAAAACCAACAAAAGCATCGTCTCGCTGCTGAACAAGCAGGGCGCAAAAGCAGTTGGATTGAGCGGAAAAGACGCTAATCTTATACTTGCGTACAAAATGGAGTCGGAGCAGGGCGACCTGGGGTTTGTGGGTGAAGTAGCACAGGTAAATCCAGAAATCCTTATTTTATTATGCTCAAACGGCTATATTCCAGTGGTCTCATCGGTCGCCATTGGTCCCGTGTCAGAGTCGAGAGGCATCGCCGCGTCGTCGTCGTACTGCGCGCCGTCGCGGCGAGGCGCGGCCTCGGGATCG
>JANXLO010000487.1 GCA_025355115.1 Chthonomonadaceae bacterium | reverse complement strand
CCGCAACTCTTCTGGCGGCGCTTTCATGAAGGATTTCGCACTGTACCATACAATGATGCCGACAACCAGTATTGGCAGTACGCAGCCAAGTAAAAGCTTCTTTCCCATAAGTGACCAAACCCTTTCTAATAAACGTTCATTAAGCACTTTCGAAGCCTTTACGAGGCGCAGCGACGGACGGTTTCAATACTCTCTGACATTAACTCTGCCCGCTCACTAATTGTCCTAGCCTATTTTGAGGGAGGAGATGGAGCGATGTGCGTCGAAAACGAGGGGCATGTCCCAAAAAGTATGTCTCATCGGCCTCGACTGCGCGGCCCCCGAACTCATCTTCGAACTCTGGGCCAACGTTCTGCCCAATCTCCAAAACGTAATGCAGAGAGGAATCTGGGGGCGCCTGGAGAGCACGATCCCCCCCATTACTGTCCCCGCCTGGATGTGTATGATGACCGGCAAGGATCCCGGCACACTGGGCATCTATGGCTTCCGTAATCGCCGCGATCACAGCTATGACGGCCTTCAGTTTGCGAGCAGCAAACTGGTCAATGAACAGACGGTATGGGATGTTCTGGGCGAGCATGGCAAGCAGTCCATCATCCTGGGCGTACCGCTCACCTATCCCCCCAAACCCCTCGATGGACTGATGATCTGCGACTTTCTTGCCCCTGACACACAGAGCAACTACACCTACCCTACCGAGTTGAAGGACGAGATACGGGCTGTGGCGGGAGAGTATATCTTCGACACTCGCAAGTTCAGAACTGAGGATAAAAACCGGCTGCTGGCAGACATCTACGCGATGACCCGGCAGCGCTTCGCGATCGCCCGTCACCTCGTCACGACAAAGCCCTGGGACTTCTTCGCGATGGTGGAGATGGGGCCGGATCGAATTCATCACGCCTTCTGGAAATACTTTGACCCGAAGCACCCCAAGTATGTTCCAGGCAATCCTCTCGAACACGCCATCAGGGACTACTATATCGCTCTCGACGGCGAGATAGGCCAACTGCTGGCCTTGTTAGAGCCAGATACGCGACTGCTCATCGTCTCCGATCACGGCGCTAAGCGGATGGACGGGGGCATCTGCTTCAACCAGTGGCTGATCGATGAGGGCTATCTCGTTCTCCACAAGCCGGTCGACGAAGTGACCAAGTTCAGTCCCACCCTCGTCGACTGGTCGCAGACACGGGCATGGGGTGACGGCGGATACTATGGTCGCCTTTTCCTCAACATCCAGGGAAGGGAGCCGCAAGGCATAGTTCCGCCATCAGAAGTTGAGGCTCTAAAAACAGAGATGACGACGAAACTGGAGGCGTTAGGGGACGAGACGGGCACTCCAATCGGGAACCGGATATTTCGGCCAGAAACGACCTATGCGATTTGCCGCAATGTCTCGCCCGATCTCATTGTCTATTTTGGCGATCTGCACTGGCGGTCAGTCGGCAGCATCGGTCATCCAACGATATGGACACGCGAGAACGACACAGGGCCGGATGATGCCAATCATGCGCAACACGGAATCTTTCTTATGGCAGAGGCAGGGCCGCAGATCGTCGGAGACGGCCGTTCGCGTGAAGGGCTGTCACTGTACGATATCTCGCCAACTGTCCTGAATGCGTTCGGCATAACCCCCCCGACGGGAATGGGACGACATAGCATTGGTGCGGAAAAGCCAGTCCGTCCTGACGATGTCTACTCTCCCGAAGAGGAAGCGGAACTGGCGCGCCGCCTCGAGGATCTTGGATACTTGTAGCACCATCTGTCAGTCGGAAATGATGCTCTTCACTCTGGCACACTGGCAAAATAACTCCACGTTGTGGGGCTCGCATTTGACGGCGGGCGAGGAGTGGGGTAGAATGTGCGAGCGGGAGGTCGGGTGGTCGCTGCGGCAAGGCGGTCGGGAGGCTTGCCTTCAGTTCGTCAGGCCGGAGAGGAAAGTCCGGGCTCCATAGGGCACGATGCCGGATAACGTCCGGGCGGGGCAACTCGACGGAAAGTGCCACAGAAATGATACAGCCGCTCTGCGGCAACGGTGAAATGGTGCGGTAAGAGCGCACCGGCGGCGTGGAGACACGCCGGCCTGGTAAACCCCATCGGGAGCAAGACCTGACAGGAGGGGATGATGCGGCTCGCGGACTCTCCGGGTAGGTCGCATGAGGGGCCGGGCAACCGGCTCCCTAGAGAGATGACCACACAAATACAAAACCCGGCTTATAGACCTCCCACAAAAACGACAGCGGTGCAGCGTGAAGCGATTCACACTGCACCGTTTTCCTTTAGAGGCCAATGACTGCCGAAGCATAGCTGCGAACTATGCTGGCGCGGCGGGCCGTTCGTACTCACCTAGATTAAGTCCGAGTGCCAGGAGTGCGGCACCCGTCGCGGCATCGTGCTTCGGTTCAAGGAGGCAGAAGCGTCCTCCCGGCAGCGTCTCATTTTCGATTGAGTTGTCCTCATGGCCTGCCCACGTAGGCTCGATGAATTCAGCGCGGAAGAACCGGCCGAGTTGCCAGAGGCCGCCCAGCGGGTAGACCGGAGCGTCCCTGGGTAGCCAAAGCGTATGGCGAAGAGATCGAACCGTATGACGCAGTCGTCGGGCCATCTCAGACACCAAAGTTCGCGCAGCAGGGTTGCCTGCCTCGGCCAGTTCACCTACTAACGGGGCGAGGCTCGCAACTCTGGCTGGACTGAACTCACCGTACAGCCACTGAAGAACCTCGTTCTGTATTCTCGCACCTGTGTGGCGCAGAACGGCTTCCGTCAGCTCGTCGGTTCGGTTCTCTTGCATCTTGGTCAGCGTGTAGCGAAGGGCATAAAGCCCAAGGTTGAAGCCGCTTCCCCTGTCACCCAGCAGATAGCCGTAGCCGTCCTCCTTGTGCGTCCTGCCCTCCGCATTGCGACCGAAGGCGACTGCACCCGTCCCCGCGATGACCACGATGCCCGGCTCTCCTTCGGAGGCGCCCCAATAGGCGGTGAGATAGTCCGGATGAACCTCATAGCGGTCAGAGTTGACCTCCTGATTCAGCAAAGCGCTGAATTCCGCTCTTCGCGCCTCCAGGGAAAAGCCCGCTACCCCGGCGCAGACATTCGCGAAACGCGGAGATTCCAACCCAGCCGCCTGTGACGCGGCCTGCACGGAAGCTCTCAGCGCGAGGGAGAGCGCGACCGAGTCCGTCATCGCGATATTGCTAGGGCCACCGTTTCCACGGCCTAGCTCCTGCCCCGCTTCGTCCACAATCATCGCTGTCGTCTTTGTGCCGCCTCCGTCTATGCCGAGGTAGTAGTTCATGATAGGGGTACCCTGCCGCGGACGGCACTCAGACGGTTTCGAACTGACCGGATCGCGCCGAACGATAGATCGCATCGATGACTCGCTGCTGCTTAATGGCATCCTCGATGCCGTAGGCTAGCGGAGTGCCCTCCACGATGCTGCGCGAGAGGTGATCGAACTCGAGCGACCACTGGTTCACTCCAGGAAAAGTCTCCCTATCCGTTTTGCCGTTTGCCTCGATGTGAAGCTCTGCGGCATCGCCCGGGAGGATGGCGTTCGGGCAGAAAATCCGGCCTTTGCTGCCGACCACTTCGTAGTCGCAGCGGTACGGCAGCTCAAACCCACAGTCGAATGAAGCCCTTCCATGTGGAAACTCCATAATGACCGTCGCCAACATATCCACATTGAACTCAGGATCAAAATCGGCACGCGCGAAGACCCGCGTCGGCTCGGCTTCGAACAGGAAACGCGCCTCGCTGACGCAGTAGCAGCCGACGTCCATAAGGCCGCCCCCGGCAAGCTGCGAGTCGAGGCGAACATTCGGCCCGCGCGTTATCATGAAGGTGAATGCGGATCGCACGAAGCGTACCGGGCCAATATGACCTTCCCGAATGAGCTCTCGTGTGCGAAGGTGCATGGGATGGAAGCGCCACATGAATGCCTCCATTGCCTTGATGTTGTGCTTCTTGAGGGCCGTCGCCACGGTTTCTGCCTCAGTAAGATTGGCCGCAAACGGCTTTTCGGTAAGACTATGCTTCCCCGCCTCCGCTGCCTTGATCGTCCACTCCGGATGCATGCCGTTGGGAAGAGGATTGTAGACGGCCTCAATTTCCGGATCGGCCAGCAGCTCTTCATATGAGCCATACGCCTTTGCGAATCCGAACTCCGCGGCAAATGCCTGCGCTTTCTCCAGGCTGCGACTTGCTACCGCGGTAAGCTCCACGAACTCTGCCCGTTGCATCGCAGGTATCGCGGTGCTCTTCGCGAAAGCCGCACAGCCGAGTACTCCCCACTTTACCTTACGCATGTATCTCACCTCTTGGACTGATGAATCATAAGCGGGCTTGGCACGTCATCCTCACGCACATTCCGGCTTTTTGGACAGTTGGGGAGGAATTCCCCGCTAAACGCCTAATAGTAGCACAGATTAGTCTGGCTCGCAAGCACAGCCGGCAGTCGAGCAAGGGGAGAGTGACAGATGGCACGAGTGGTAGGCAAAGTTCGCCCGACATCCGAGGGCAGTTCGAGCATGAAATTTTCTGAAGGCATCATCATCGCCATGCTCGCCGGCGTGCTGATTTTCGGCGCATACTACTACTGGCAATCACGGCAGAAGGCGACCTATGCGCTGAGTCAGTTTCTGTCGGCAATGAATGCCGGGCGCACGAAGGATCAGTATGAGCTTCTGGATTCGGAGGATAAAGCCGCCTTCCCAACGTCGAGCGACTATATCAAGAGCAACGATGTTCCGCTCGCCCTGGGCTACACGGAGCGAATTCCTAACTACTCGATGGATAATGAGCTTCCGGACTCTAAAGATCCGAATGTCATCTCCATTGCCACGACAATGACAGTTCTTGCCCAGAGCAGCGGCAAAGAGCTGTACCAGACAGCCGCAGGCAAAGAATACAAGGACACCTTCAAGCTTCGGAAGGACGCCGAGGGCCACTGGAAAGTTTGGCTAAGCGAGACGTTCAGGAAGGCGAAGGGCCACAAGCTGAATCTGATGGAGGCGCCGCCCTCCCCGCAGAGCACCTACTGACGTTTCACTGCCCGCTAATTTTGCCCTGATCGGGCCTTTTCCGAAAGGAAACACCAATGGTACTCTGTCCGAACTGCTCCCAACTCGTGGATGAAACTAAGAGCGCAGCCTGCCCAAAATGCTTTACTTCGCTTCAGAACCCCGCTGCACCGGCCTCAACTCCTCCACAGTACACGCCACCGGCGGGAGCATCCCTCTCCGGTCCAACTCAGCAGATGCCAGGAGCAATGCAGCCTCCATCCGGCGGATACGCAGGAATGATGCCGACCC
>JANXLO010000474.1 GCA_025355115.1 Chthonomonadaceae bacterium | reverse complement strand
GGCCTTACCGGCATTTTGTCCCTCATCGCTCGTGGGTGTCGCACGGCCTCATCATGGGCGGAGTGATCCGCGCCTGCTATCTTGCCACAGTCTCAACTCTCATAGGCTGGCTCTCCATCTGGCTGATCAGTCGCCTCGGGCCTCACCTGGATCCCAGCAAGCTGACAAGTTCGAACTGGGCTAATATTCTCACCGCAGTCCGTTCTCACTCCCAGCAGACGGCCGCCCTGGTCAGCGGCTTCATCCTCGCAGGCAGTGTCCACTCCCTCGCCGATGCCACTTTCAGCGCCATCAAACGCCCGTTCCGATGACAGTTCGACGCGACTGCTCCAGCAATTCTTTCAACGGCATGCCATTTCACGGTCAGGAGGAATTAGCGACCGACATGCCGAAAATACATTGCAGTCATGTCATCCGCTGCGCTGCGTTGCGAGGCGATTTTCAGGGAGAGAATCAAAATGGACAGCATTTCACGCCGACGTTTTCTAGAGCAGTCGCTGCTGACTGCTATGGCCGGGGTAGCGAGCGTGGAGGTAGCTCGCACAGAGCCGCTCGTGGCACGACGTCGTGTCGCTGCCAACGACAAAGTCCGCATCGCGATCATCGGTATGCACGGTCGGGGTTTGGATCATATCAAAGGCTACCTGGGGCTAGCTGATGTCGAGATCGTTGCGCTCTGCGATGTAGACTCGGCTGTAGTTCCGTTTGCCTTGGATATGATCGACAAAAAAGGCATGCCCAAGCCAAAAGTTTTTCAGGATATCCGTGAGCTGCTGGCGATGAAAGAGCTCGATGCCGTTTCGATAGCAACCCCGAACCACTGGCATTCGCTAGCGGCGATCTGGGCGATGCAGCACGGCAAAGACGTCTACGTCGAGAAGCCGATCAGCCACAACGTAAGCGAAGGCCGCAGGACGGTCGAGACAGCACGCAAGCTGAACCGTATCTGCCAGGCAGGCACCCAATCACGCTCGCACAAGGCATGTCGGGACGCCATGGAATATGTCCATTCGGGCAAGATCGGGAAAGTAACTTTGTCGCGCGGACTCTGCTATAAGCCGCGAAACAGCATTGGGAAAGTCACTGGGCCGCAGATGCCGCCCTCCTCCGTGAACTACGACCTCTGGCTTGGCCCCGCGCCGCAGAAGCCAGTCGAGCGCAGGCAGTTCCACTACGATTGGCACTGGCAGTGGGACTACGGCAACGGTGATCTTGGCAACCAGGGAATTCATCAGATGGACATCGCCCGATGGGGTCTAGGCAAAGAGGGGCTTCCCAACAGCGTCCTCAGCCTTGGCGGTCGTTTCGGCTACGTGGACGACGGACAGACGCCAAACACTGAACTTTCTTTCTTCGACTACGGCGATTCGCACCTGATATTCGAGGTGCGCGGGCTGAAGACGGACGGGCTAGAGGGTATCAAGATCGGTAACATCGTCTACGGCACAGAGGGCTATGTCGCCTTCTCCGCCGACTACGGCAAAGCATCCGCTTTCGACAACAGCCACGTCAAAATGATGGACTTCTCCGGTGGAGGCGACCATTTCGCCAACTTCATCGGGGCTGTCCATAGTCGCAAAGCTTCTGATCTCCACGGAGAGATTCTGGAGGGACATCTCTCGAGTGCGCTCTGTCACCTGGGCAACATCTCCTATCGGCTCGGCACTCCGCAACCCTTCAACGAAAAGACAAAAGCGTTTGGGGATGACAAGGATGCGTATGAGACGCTGGGGAGATTCGAGCAGCATCTTACGGATAACGGCATCAAACTCGCGGAGACGAAGTATATGCTCGGGACGCGACTGAAGTTCGACTCCCGCTCGGAGAGGTTTAGAGGCAATTCTCAGGCCAATGCTCTGCTGACCCGCGAGTATCGCAAGGGGTTTGAGGTGCCGGAGAAAGTCTGAAAATGGAGGAGCGAGAGAGTGTGCGCTCGCCCCTGGAAAATAAGGAGGGCCGGAGTCCGTCGCGCCTGCTGACGAGTTCTCTGGCCCTCTTATTTCTGTCTGCCTGTTACCTGCTCGGCCCAGCTCGGGCCTCGATGGGTAAAGCGGCAACCGCCGCCGTCTTGTTGCACATCGGAGTGGGCTTGCTTCTCATCGTGCCTGTTGGGTTTGCGCTGAATCGGCATAGAGGCACACTCCGAGGAGCGGGGAAGCCGCTTCTGTGGACTGCATTCGGGGCCTGCGCCGCGACAGGCATCGTCATGATCGCGATGGCAGCGCAGGGACACAGCACCGCTCGGGAGCATCTGGTCTGGTGGGTTCATCTCTTGTCGGGCTTCTGCTGCACGTTCATTGTTG
>JANXLO010000435.1 GCA_025355115.1 Chthonomonadaceae bacterium | reverse complement strand
CCGCAAGATTACCATTCGTCCAATTGACAAGCGGTTTCCTCCTGTGTTTGAAGCAGGCGGGGATACATGAGGAGCGCAAATACCGCCCGTACAAAGGGAATAGTAACCACTTGTGTTTCTTATCACATGCATGGTACACTCTTAACGAGCGAAGTCATTGACATCGTGTGTTTGTGAGTTCCTACTGATTTTGCCCCAACATCACCGATACAAGCTGTACCCACAGTGGATCATCGCACCCTATCGCTCCATTCGCGGTGCCGTCATGACGGCACCGCATTTTGCAGCGATCAATAACCTACAAAGGATGTACGCGACGTGGAAACGACGGAAAAACGACGCAAGTATATTGGCGTGGGCGGCGACGACGTCCCCTCCCTCGGCGTTCTCGAAGGGGATATTCTGCGTCTTCTATGGGATGCGGGCGAGCCGCAGTCATCGGTGCAGGTGTATGAGGCTATGCATTTTTCTCGCCGGGCAGAAAAGCGCGAAATGCAGTCTCCCTCGACGATCGCAGTCACACTGAGCCGCATGGTTGAAAAAGGGCTCCTGACTGTCGAGCGCAGGCCACGTGGCGGAAAGGGTTACTATGGCCCCACCAAGACCAGAGCGGAGGTTGTCGCTGGCGTCATGGACGATGTGAGCCGGCGGCTGACGGGACAGAAAGTCGGATTCCTGCTCTCTCAACTGCAGGCAGGCGCGGTGCCGACCGAAGGAGCAGGCATGGCGGAACTTGTCACCGAACTGAAGAAGCGACAGGCCACGGACAATGCCTACGTCTCCTTCGTGATAGAAAAGTACTGAGATTCAACGGCATGCCAGTTGAGCTTGAGATTGCGCCCTCTGTTGCCGCCGAACATCAGCGGCAACAGGACTTTCCATTCGCTTTAGCCTGATCACTGGCAAGCTTGAATTCGCCGAGATTGGCATTGACGCCCTCGTAGTGCAGCGAGTTTCCAAGGCTGTCCTTATAGTCGAATCGCGTGGTCTTTCCCTTCATGAACCGGTGGACGGGCCAGGTCGTGTTGTTCTCGACGACAATCGGGTTTTTGCCGTCCCTCCCGAACAGGATGCTCGCAGCGATAGTCGAGTTCCCCCCGAAGCTTATGCTGAATTTGCGCGGGTCGTCCTCCGCGGCGATCTTCGTCCAGGCGAAAGTGCGACTGCCCGAGGAGGCTCCGCCCTTGCTGAACACGGCGAGCGCAAGCTTCTCCAGTGCAGCCCTCTGAGCAGGCTTGGCCCGCTCGTCCAGATAGCCCATTGCGCCCTTCGCGCCCTCCCCTCCCCCAAAAGACAGCCCATCCAACGTGACATCATCATACTTTGCCGCCTTGATTCGATAGACATAGACGGTGTGGCAGTAGTCGTTGGATGGCGATTGACCGAAGTTGCAGGGACAGGGAACACTGCATGAGCAGACCTCGAGCAACGTCCCGGTAGCTTGCCAACTCGGAGAGGCTGGCTTCTTCACCGCCGTCTGAGGCCCGCACAACGCATTCCAACCAATCAGCAACACCACGCCTGCTACGTTCATGCTCTCGTTCTCCCTTTAGTCACAATCGACTAGTCACGATGCGTGAAAATTTCTTCGCTCGGCGACAGCGGAAGCGGCCAACCGCATGGAGTAAAGGGTCGGTCTGGCTGAGGACTCAATGCCCATTCAAGTCGCATGCACGCAGGATTCGCGAGCGCATTCAACGAAACCTGCTTCATTGTCCTTGATCAGGCATACGGAATGACGAAGCTGAGGATTTCAGTTCCGCCTCCGAATCATCCCTCGAAGGAGAAGCCAAATGGCGTTCTGTGAATTGAGATTTTTTAGCAAAGCATTGGAGAAGGCGACGAGAGCGAACATTGTGTTGCCTGAGAACAAAGGCAGTGGGCCGTTTCCGGTGCTCTATCTCTTGCATGGTCTCTCCGACGACCAGTCTGGCTGGATGCGCTGGACAAGCATCGAGCGGTATGTCCGCGAGCTTCCGCTCATCGTCGTGATGCCGGACGGAGGACGAGGCTTCTACTGCGACGCGGAGCAGGGGTTCGCTTATGAGTCCGCGCTGGTGCGTGACCTGATCGGCTATGTAGATGACATGTTCCCGACCAAGCGGTCACGGGAAGGGCGAGTCGCGGCGGGTCTCTCCATGGGGGGTTACGGGGCGGCAAAACTGGCTCTGAAATTCCCCGATCTCTTCTGCGGGGCCGTTAGTCACTCTGGAGCGATGTGCTTTGCCCATCGAACGATGCCAGCGGATTCGGAGAACTCATTCCATCGCGAGTTTGGTCGCGTGGTCGGAGAAAACCCTATTGGCGGCCCAAACGACCTTTTTGCCCTGGCGGAGCATCTCGACCCCGCACACCGCCCGGCCCTCAGAGTGGACTGCGGCACGGAGGACTTTCTGCTCGACGACAACCGCGCTTTCCATGCCCATCTCGAGCATCTCGGCTTTCCCCACGAGTACCACGAATTCCCCGGCGCTCACAATTGGCAGTACTGGGACGAGCATGTGCAAGGTGCCATCAATTTTTTGTGCAGTGCCCTCGGTGTGCACTCGTAGATGGAATAGCTGAATGATAGGATTGGAGGCAGTACAGCTGGCTCAAGCACAGGTTTATGAGGGAACGCCAGACAACTCGCCAAACAGTTTGGCAAATTGCCCAAGACCTGGAAATAAAGAGTGACTGTGATTTCTGTGGACACGGAGGCTAATGAAAAAGAACCGCAGATGATAACATTCGGCATGTTTCCACAACTACAGGCACTCACAGAAGATGATTTCAAGAGCGCTGAGTGGCATGGTCGGGACATCGAGCTGTAGTGGCAACCAAGCACTTTATCGATACTCACACCTTTGTCTGGTTCCTGGCCGGAAGCACTCAACTTG
>JANXLO010000430.1 GCA_025355115.1 Chthonomonadaceae bacterium | reverse complement strand
TCCTCTGGTGAGCCGGGATAGCCGATGTTCTGGCTGCCGGGCATGACGTTCGAGTCGGCGAGCTTTTTGCCCTTCGCATCGAGAACGGCGTAGAAGGGAAGTCCGGACTTCTCCCCGCCGAGCGTCTTCATGATGCCAGCTCCTCCGGGGTTCTCGTCGGTCGCCTTTTTGGCTCCGTTCTCCATCACGTCGAGCGGGAGAACGATATAGTTCGCTTCAAATGCGGACTTGAACTCCGGCTTTGCCATCACCGCTTCGAGTCGCTTGCACCATCCGCACCAGGTCGCATGGAACATGACCAGCACCGGCTTGTGCTCAGCTTTAGATTTTTTGTACGCGCCGTCCAGGAGTGCCTGGGCAGCGAGTGGCTTGGCTGCCGCGACAGCCTGCTGTGCTGTGACCTTCGACGGTAGTACTGATAGGCCGGTGGCAGTCAAAATAGATAGAGCCGCCGCTGAAGGCAGCCATTTCAGTCTGAGCATGAGGGTCTCCTTGCGCAATGCGAATAGTCGCTGCTACGGCCGATAAGGCAGTTCACTCTACGACTGCGCCGAACTTGCGAATGCGCTTCTGGTAGTCTGCCAGGGCGGCTATGAGATGGGCGCGGTCGAAGTCGGGCCAGCAGGTCGGGGTGACGTAGATCTCGCTGTAGGCAGTCTGCCAGAGCAGAAAATTGGAGAGGCGCAACTCCCCTGCCGTGCGAATCAGCAGGTCGGGGTCGGGGATGTCAGGCGCGTAGAGATGGGCGGCGACGGCAGCCTCGTCAATCTCTTCCGGAGCGAGCTCTCCTGCCAGCACTTTACGAGCCAGAGCCTGTACCGCGTCCACGACCTCTCCGCGCCCGCCGTAGTTTATTGCGAGATTGAAGGTGAGGCCAGTGAAGTCTGCTGTGCGACGCATCGCGTCGGCGAACTCCTCTCGCAGATCGGCGGGCAGGTCGCTCATTCGCCCGGAGACGCGCACCCTGACGCGATTCTGAATCAGCTCCTCTATCTCGGTCTGCATCGCGCGGAGCATGAGGGTCATCAGACCTCCGACCTCCTCCTGCGAGCGTCTCCAGTTCTCCGAAGAGAAGCCGTAGACTGTCAGGTAGCGGATGCCGAGGTCGTCGCAGGCATAGACGATGTCCTTGAGAGTGCGGTAGCCCTGGTCATGGCCGAGCAGGCGGTTCTTGCCCCGTGCGCTGGCCCAACGCCCATTACCGTCCATAATGATTGCGACGTGGACGGGCAGTCGAGCCGGGTCGAGCCCGGCGTGTTCCGCAGTGAACGGGGTCTCCGGCATAGCAGACTCGCTCACACTTCCATCAGATCGGCTTCTTTGGCCTTGGTAAGCTGCTCGATTTCGGCGATGTACTTGTCCACGAGCTTTTGAACCTGCTCGGTGCCCCGCTTCTCCTCGTTCTCGGAGAGGGGGTTCTCCTTGGCCTTTTTCTGGTTGGTGAGCTTCTTGACGGCATCCTGACGGACGGATCGAACGGAGACGCGGCCGGTCTCCGCCTTCTGGTGAACTTGCTTGATGAGGTCCTTGCGGCGCTGCTCGTTAAGCTGTGGGATGTTGAGGCGAATTCCAGTGCCGTCATTGTTGGGCGTAATGCCCACGTCAGACTTCAGGATTCCCTTCTCGATGGCCCCAAGCGCGTTGCGGTCGAAGGGCGTGAGCAGCAGTTGACGCGATTCCGGAACGCTGATGGCGGCGACATCGCGCAGGCTCAGGATCTGGCCATACAGCTCGACTTTGACGTGCTCGAGAATCGCGGGACTGGCGCGGCCTGTGCGAATCAGCGTGAACTCATGCCGAGTCGCTTCGACCGTCCGTTTCATCTTCTCTTCGGTTTCCTTGAGGAGTTCGGGAATCATGTGGGCCTCCAGTGGCGGGGAGCGGGTTAAGCGGACTTGCTGACGAGCGTCCCGATATTGTCGCCCTGCACGACGCGGCGGATATTGCCTTCCTGCGCGATGTCGAAGACAACGATAGGGATGTCGTATTCGCGGCAGAAGGTAAAGGCCGTCTGATCCATGACTCGCAGGTTGTTCTGGATGCACTCGTCGTAGGAGACATGGGTGTGGCGAACGGCGTCGGGGTGCTTGCGCGGGTCTTTGTCGTAGATGCCGTCCACGTTCGTGGCTTTTAGAACAGCTCCAGCCCGAATTTCGTTGGCGCGCAACGCGGCGGCGGTGTCGGTGGTGAAAAAAGGATTGCCTGTTCCGCCCGCTAGGACGACGACGCGGCCTTTTTCGAGGTGGCGAATGGCCCGGCGGCGGATGAACGGCTCGGCGACTTCGGCCATCGCTATGGCACTCATGACACGAGTGGGGACGCCCTGCTTTTCGAGAGCATCCTGTAGGGCCATGCTGTTGATGACCGTGCCGAGCATTCCCATGTAGTCGGCTCCGGCGCGCTCCATGCCCGCCTCGGCGGCCCGCTCACCGCGGATGATGTTGCCGGCCCCGATGACGATGGCGATCTCCGCTCCGGCCTGATGGGCGTAGACGACCTCAGAAGCGATGGCGCGGATAGTCGCGTAGTTCAGCCCGACGCGCGGCTCTTTATTGGCTTCACGGTCGACGATGGCGCCGGGGCCGTGATCGGCGGCGAACGCCTCGCCTGAAAGCTTCAGCAGAACGCGCTTCCAGCGCAGGCGACCAGAAGCGGAGGCTTCTGCCCCCGCTTCGGCTTTGCCGGCTGCCGATTGTGAGTCGGAGCCTTCCATTATTCGGCTGTCTCCTTGATCGCGCCTGACGTCGAGACGCCGGTGATGTTCTCTCCGACTGCGTAGCGCACGAATCGCTTGACAGTGACTCCGCTCTCCTTTAGCACCTGGGCAACGCTCTTCTTGGGGTCACGCAGCCACGCCTGATCCACGAGGCAGTTCTCCTCATAGAACTTGCGGACGCGGCCCTCGACGATTTTGGGAAAGGCCCCTTCCGGCTTGCCTTCGTTCTTGGCTGTCTCCAGCGCGATGCTCTGCTCGCTCGCGAGGACAGCGGCGGACACATCCTCCCGCATCAAAAAGCGGGGATTGGTCGCGGCGATCTGCATGGCGATCTCACGGGCGAGGCTCTGGACGGCTTCGCTCTGCGCAGCCTCGGGGGAGCCTGCCTCGACCTCCACCAGCACTCCGAGCTTGTCGCTGGCCGGAACGTGAACGTAGGCCGCGAGCACCCCGTTAGCGTCGGTGGAGATGAATTCAAAGCGCTTGAGAACGATGCTTTCGCGCAGCTTGGTGAAGACGCTGTTTATGCGCTCGGCGACTGTGGTGCCGGGCAACGCCAGAGAGTCCTGCGTCATGACGGTCTCGATGCTGTGGCCCTTCGTGCGGGCGACCTGCTCGGCGATCTCGGTTGCCAGGTTCTTGAAGTCCGCGCTGCGGGCGACGAAGTCGGTCTCGGAGTTCAGCTCCACGATGGCCGCGTCCTGATTGTCGACGACCGCAATCGCGATCACGCCTTCTCCCGCGACTCTCTCGCCCCGATCCTGCGCCTTGTTGCCCATCTTTACGCGGATATAGGCTATCGCCTTATCGAAGTCGGCGTCCGACTCCTTGAGAGCCTCTTTGCACAGCATCATCGCCGCGCCGGTGCGCTCACGCAGTTCCATGACCATTTTGGCCGTTATCTCTGCCATTCTCTTCTCTTCCTCGCTCCAAATATTTGCACGTTGCGTTTCATGTGACAGCGTCTTGACTGTAAAAAGTTGCGCCAGCCCTCTTCCCTGCAAAGCGCAGTGCGAATGAGTGAAGAGGGCCAGGCTTAGTCTGCCGATTCCCCTTTCCTTCGGGAAAAGGGCCGGGAGGTGGGCACCGATCTCCCCTTTCCCTTTAGGGAAGGGGGCCGGGGGTTAGGCGAGCCTGAGGATCAGGCAATCACCTCTTCGGTGACGATCGGAACCAGCTCTTCTTCCGCTCCCATTCGAGAGTACTCATCCTCCACTCCGGGCTGCAGCACGAAGTCGTCGCCCGGAATCGTCAGAGTTGCCTCAGGGGTCAGGATCGCGTCGGCGTCCGGCTTGTCGAGAGCCTCACGCTCCTCCGGCGGCAGGGCGGCGATGCGGGCATCCTCCTCGGCATCCCATTCGGACTGCTTGATCTCGGAGATGGCGTCCGCGATCTTGCCCGCGATCAGCTTGATGGCGCGGATGGCGTCGTCGTTGCCGGGAATGACATAGTCCACTTCATCCGGGTCGCAGTTGGTGTCCACGAGGGCGACAATGGGGATCTCCAGGCGACGGGCCTCGGCTATCGCGAGGTGCTCCTTCTTCAGGTCGATCACGACCAGGCAGTCGGGAAGGGTGGGCATGGTCTTGATGCCGCCCAGGTACCGCTCCAGTTTGTCTCGCTCCTCGTTGATGATCGCGGCCTCTTTTTTGGTGAGGCGGGCGAGCGTCCCGTCGGTCTCCATCTGATTCAGCTCCGCAAGCCGCTTGACGCGGTCGCGAATGGTGCGGAAGTTCGTGAGCATTCCGCCGAGCCAGCGCTGGTTGATGTAGTACTGGCGGCATCGGATCGCGGACTCCTGAATGGCGTCCTGAGCCTGCTTCTTGGTGCCGACGAAGAGGACTTTGCCTCCTCCGGCCACGACTTCCTGAACGAATTTCTGGGCCTCATCGAACAGCTTCAGCGTCTGGTGCAGGTCGATGATGTAGATGCCGTTGCGCGCGCCGTAGATGTAGCGCTTCATTTTGGGGTTCCAGCGGCGCGTCTGATGACCAAAGTGAACTCCCGCTTCGAGAAGTTCTTTCATGGATAGCGATGCCAATAGTTTTTCCTCCGGGTTGCGACACATCTTGCGCGAATGCGCAGCGGGTGTGTTCCTCCTGAGCTGTCGGTGTCGGCGGCACGGGGATTGATTCCCCGGACCCGTTCGCCGGGACAGTCATCAGTGCGAGGTTCGGCACGGCTTTTTTATGAGTTGCCGCGTCGTTGTGTCGTCGGGACACGCAAACCGAGTTAGTGTACCCCATTTGCGCTTCGATTGACAACATTCGTTCAGCCGTCCGACTATTGAGAAAGAAGTTTGTCCATCCCGCGCCCCACCAACGGGGCATCACGGATCAGGGAGGCGGAGGAGCAGCCGGTCCACGGTTCGAAGCAGGTCGCCTCGGTTGATCGGCTTGGACATGACCGCTTCAGGGGGTGAGGCATCCTCATAGGGTTCCAGAAGTGCATCGCCCCATCCTGTGAGAAGCAGAGCGGGTAGCCCAGGCCGCAGTCTGCGCACTTCAGCGAGCATCTGAAGGCCGTTCATTCCCGGCATGCC
>JANXLO010000417.1 GCA_025355115.1 Chthonomonadaceae bacterium | reverse complement strand
CCCGCTCCGACCGGTATGGCCGCACCGGGCACGTTGGCACCGGAAGAACAGTCGATCAAATCCACTCCAAGCGGCTTCAGGGCTCGTGAAAGCTCGATCGAGTCCTCGACTGTCCAGCCTCCCTCCGTCCAGTCGGTTACTGAGAGACGCACGAAAAGGGGCAGATTATCCGGCCAACAGCGACGCACTTCCTCTACTACCTCCCGCAAAAACCGCGTCCGGTTCTCGAAACTCCCACCGTACTTGTCGGTGCGGTGGTTGCTGAGCGGCGATAGAAATTCGTGCAGCAGATACCCATGCGCCGCATGAATCTCAACGACCTCAAAGCCTGCTCCATCCGCTCTCCGCGCCGCCATGCCGAAGGCGCGAACGATCTCCCCTATCTCCCGCTCATCCAAAGGCTCAGGCGTCTGATATACCGCGTCGAACGGGATAGCGCTCGGACCCACCACCGGCGACCAGCCTCCCTGCTCCGGCGAGACAGGCGCGCCGCCCTTCCATGGGGCAGCTGTGCTCGCCTTTCGGCCCGCATGCGCCAACTGAATGCCCGCGACCGAGCCATGGCGTTTGATGAAATCGGTGATGCTTTGAAGGAAATGAATGTGAGCATCTTCGTAGATGCCGAGATCCTCGGGGCTAATCCGACCCCTCGCCTCGACCGCTGCGGCCTCCGTGAACACCAGCCCTGCGCCTCCTGCCGCCCGGCTGCCAAGATGCACCAGATGCCAGGAGTCGGCGAAGCCATCCTCGCTGCTATACTGACACATAGGAGAGACAGCGATGCGGTTGCGGAAAGTGACGCCGCGCAAGGTCAGCGGCGAAAATAGATGTGTAATGCCCGTGTCCTCTTTTCACAAAAGTTATGGGCTTCTTTACGCTGGAAGGAGTGATGGAGTTGCCGTACGTAGCTAGCCGTAGTCGCCGGCAGGGTTATAACGAGATAGGCGGAGACATTACGGCTTAGGGCCTCACCCAGAGCATGGCTAGGGTTGCTGTCGCAGAACATCGGGATAGTTCTCAAATGAGTTCGGTGGGAAGAAGCCATCAGCCAAAGCCGTGATTCTTGAGTCTCTACGTCTAAATATTATTTTTATAGTCAGCAGTGATTACTTCTGTATTTTGACGTCATGACGGATTTCCGGCCAGTCCTTTATTCCGATGATGGGCTTCGCGAAGGCGGTCGCCTCCGCCTCGTTGGCCGTGCCCAATGATTGATAGACGTACCAGATCGGTTTTCGGGCCAACGGGCTCTCCTTGTCGTCCGGGAAGCGGCGCAGACCTATTCGCAGGCCGCCTTCGCCCCGATTGTCGATCCAGTTGTGGTAGTCGAACACCTCAATTGAGGAGAGGCCTTTATATTTGTTCCAGGCGTAGGCCATGCCCGCCGCTTGCTCACGAAGGGACTTCTCGCTGTAGTCCATCGAGTTGAGTCCCTGCTCGGTGAGATGAACAGTACGCAGCGTTTTGCCAAGGAACATGGCGCGCGGTTGCCGCACCCAGGCGTCCAGCACCTCCAGATTTTTGTAAGTGATCTTGGGGGTGTCGAAGGTGAAGTTCACCTCGTTGTCGTTCCAGACGCGGGGATCGAAAAGGTTTTGCGGGTAGGGGTGGTAGGCGATTGCCCAGTCGAAGTCGCCCTCGGCGGCGGAGAAATCCAGCAGCAGATCGAGGATTTCCCGTCCGGCATAGATCTGTGGCGGACGGATGTTCCAGTGATGCTCCAGCGAAATGAATGCCTTCGCATGCGCATCGTACTGCCGGGCGATGAGTTGCGCGACCCGCATCGAGCGATGGTAGAGATCGGTGTAGAGGAGCGGCGTCTTCTCGCCCGCGTTCGTCCAGACCCAGCCCGCGTTGACCTCGTTATGTATGATCCAGTGGTGGATGCGCCCGTTTCGGCTGTCAGGCCGACCATACCGATGCGCGAGGAAGTCGAGACCCGCCGCATATGCCGTCAACCCCTCCTCAGAGATGACATTGGGCATGACGAAGATGCCGGACGGGTCGGCGTCGGGATGAGCGACAAGGCGGCTATAGCTGCCGACGGGCGCATTGCCGCCCTGACCGAGCAGGATGATCGCGGAGACGACCAGGCGATGCTCTGCCGTCAGTTGTAGCGTCCTGTCCAGATTATCGACCGCGTGATCCTCGGAATACCACGTGCGCCCTCCGTACGTGAAGGCGGTACGTCCTGGCCCCGGTGTCGTCGCAAACAGGCTGTTAAGGACGATATTGACCGTGGCGGCAGAGAGCCCAAGATCGGCGATATCACTGATCGGGCCGTTCGCACGGAAGCCTCCAATGCCCTTTTTGTTACGGGGCCGCTCCTCCGGCAGATCGTAAATAGCCTGTATAGTGTCTGTATACCGGGCAGGAGAGAGAAGCTCATAGCCGCTCCGAGACGAACGGGCCACCGCCCACCGGGACAGAAGTCGGTCGAAGGTATGATCGCCTTCAGGCCGATGCCGATCGAGCGTGATGGTAAACCTGCCGCTGACGTCGGGCTGGAACGGAACGGTCGACGGATAGTGGGGGTTAGCGGTCACATCCGCCCAAAGCGGAACCTCGAGCAGCACCATTCCGCTGCGCTCGCCAGTCACGGAGCCCGCGACAACAACATGCTCCCTTGCCACTTTAACGCTCGACACCCTACAGGGGTAGTCGTGGTGCAGGTAAGCGCGGAGGCGGACGTCCTGAATCCGCTGAGTCTCTATGCCTGCGGCGTGGCGCGCCGCCAGTTGAGTCTCCTGCGCGGTCGGTCCACGCAGTCGCAGCCCTCGAAGTCGAATGGTCTTCCCCGCCTGTCCGCCGAAATCAAGCCGCAGTGTCCGCACCTGTCCGCCAGCACTTTTCAGCAGAGACTTCAAGTCGAGTGAGTAGGCAGAAAAGCCTTCACTATAGGCAAGACCCTTCGATTTGATGCTGTTGGCCTCGCTCAGCGGCGGCATAACGAAGACCTGAAAATGATCGGTGCCAGTCGTGCTGAAGTACTCGAACGCAAGCACATGCTCCTTTCTCAGGTCCAGGCTCGGGGGCAAAGGGTTGGTGAAGACATAGGGATCCGTCCCCGTCGTATACACCTCAAGCTCACCATCCGGGCGCGCTCGCAACGTCATATCGTG
>JANXLO010000136.1 GCA_025355115.1 Chthonomonadaceae bacterium | reverse complement strand
TGTTTGTAGGGTACAATGTGAGACAAGTCCGCGTGGGAGTGAGGCTTATGAACAGGCATCGGTTCTTCCGCTTCGTCCAGGGAATTCTGGCCTACAATCTGTTGGTTATCCTCTGGGGTGCGTTCGTGCGAGCCTCGTTTTCCGGCGACGGGTGCGGGGCGCACTGGCCCTCCTGCGGCGGACAGCTCTTCCCAACGACAGCGGAGACCGGCAAACTGATCGAGTACACGCACCGAATCTCCACCTTTGTTGTGGTGCCGTTGATAATCGCTCAGGTGATCTTTGCGTTCAAGCTTTTTCCGAAGGGGCACCGTGTGCGCTCCGGCTCGGTGGCTTGCTTTCTGTTCACATTTTCCGAGGCGCTGATCGGCGCAGTGCTGGTGCTCTACAAGCTAGTCGCGCACAACCCGTCTGTCTATAGAGTAATCGCCGATTCGACGCATCTCATCAATACTTTTCTGCTGGTCGCCTCGCTGACGCTAACCGCCTGGTGGAGCGCGGATCAGCCGGCAATCCGACTACGTGATCAGGGAGCAGTCGTTCCCGCGCTCGGCGCTGTGCTAGCTGGTTCACTCCTGGTCGGAATCAGCGGGCATATCGCGGCGCTGGGGGATATGCTTTTCCCAAGCGCGACTCTGATGCAGGGGCTGCGGGCGGACTTCTCCCCCGCCGCAGGTTTTCTGGTGCATTTGCGGCCCATGCATCCATTTCTCTCCGTGGGGCTTGGGATATATGCGATCCTGCTCAGTCGTATGATTAGCCGTGAGCGCCCGGAGCTTCAGACGCCGCGGTTCGCGCGATACTGCATTCAGCTGTTCGTACTGCAACTTGCGGCCGGCTGCGTGAACCTGCTTCTTAGCGCGCCGATCTGGATGCAGATAGCGCATCTATTTCTCGCCGATTTGCTATGGATCAATCTGATTTTGCTGGCCGCGTCCGCTTTAGGCCAGACCGCTTCCGTTCCGTTTGCCGAGCCTCCGGGCCTCGAGGTGACCGTCCGATGAATGTTCCTCTGGCTGCAAAAGCTGTTCCTATCCGAGCCACCTGGCGCGACTATCTGGCCCTGACCAAACCACGGATCATCAGCCTTCTGCTCTTCACGACGCTGACCGCTATGTTCGTCGCCGCCGACAGGCTTCACAAGGTGACACCCCTGTTATTCCTGGCTGTGGCACTTGGTGGCTATATGGCGGCGGGCGCGGCGAACACTTTGAATATGATATACGACCGTGACATAGATGAGCTGATGAAGCGCACAGCGAAGCGTCCGACGGTCACTCAGATAATTCCCGTCTCCCATGCGCTGGTCTTCGCCATCGTTCTGGCCGCTGGCTCCGTCGCCCTGCTCTGGAGCGCAGCCAATTTGCTTACCGCCCTGCTCGCGATGGCAGGATTGGCCTTCTACGTGATGGTCTACACGATGCTGCTCAAGCGCCGCACCCGACACAACATCGTTATCGGAGGCGCGGCGGGCGCCTTTCCTCCTCTAGTCGGGTGGGCCGCGGTCGCAGGGCACCTCTCTCCAATGGCCTGGCTGCTGTTCGGCATCATCTTCATGTGGACGCCCGCACACTTCTGGGCGCTGGCCCTCCTTATCAAGGACGACTACTCCGAGGTCGGCATTCCCATGCTTCCTGTCGTGCGGGGCGAGAAGGTAACCGTGACGCAGATCGTTGGTTACACGGTGCTCACCATCGTCACCACTCTACTGCCGCTGACACTGCATACGACCGGGGCGGTCTATCTCATTGCCGCTTCCATCCTCAACACGGCCTTCCTCGTTTATAACCTCAAGCTCTACTTCAAGCCCGAGCGACCTCAGGCCATGGCCGCCTTCCACTTCTCCATGATCTATTTGGCCCTGCTCTTCCTGATGCTCGCCATCGACCGCTCGATTCTCGGAGCGTAGTTCTTCTGCCATGAGGAATGGAGGGCACTGGCTTCAGGCACCGGACTATTCATGTTTTTCGGGCGCGGCGCAGGATGCTCTCGACGAGAATCAACGCCAACCCGACGAATAGCAGCGGCGCACCCCACTGCTCACTGCGGGGCAGACGTGGAAACAGAAATCCCGCAACTGCAACCCAGACGATGATGCCGACTGCAAGGCTGCCGTCGTCGATGAACAAGCCGATGAACTCTTCCCACGCTGTCTTTAGCGCATTCATTTACTGAGCCTCCTTTGCTTCTATGTTCAGGTCAGGCTTGCGGCGGGCCAGTGGTATCGAGGCGAGCCCCACCGCCAAAAACGCGGCAGTCAGCCAGAGCAGCGACAGATCCTCTCCCGGCCACGACAGGCCCAGCCCCTCTCCTGTCCAGAACGTTCCGAAGGCCGAAAGCAGCACACCCACGCAGAATTTGAGGGTGTTCTCAGGCACACGAGCCAGCGGACGATGAAGCATGAGGCCAAGGAAGATCACGAGCAGTCCAGCAGCTGTCGCCCCGAGCGCTGCAGCTGGCAACATTTTCCTTACGGCTCCGGTCGCGATTACGATGAAGACGACCTCCAAGCCCTCTACCGTCACCGCCTTGAAGCTCGTCGCGACGGCAACCATATCCAGTGTGCCCGATGAGGGCAGACCAAAAGCCTTCAATGCCTTCGTCTCCTTCTCAAACTCCGCAGCCTCGTCATGCAGTTTGAGAATGCCCGCCGCCCGCAGAGCCGCTTTCCGCAGCCATCGCAGCCCAAACAAAAGGAGCAGCACCCCCAGGATCAGCTGAAGTTTATGTATGGGCACCAACTGCAGCGCGGGGCCGAATATCAGAACCAGCACGGTCAGGAAAGCCACGCCACTGAACACGCCGATCAGCGCCGAGCGCCATCCGCGCACGATCCCAACTGCCAGCACGATCGTCAGTGCTTCGACAAACTCGACGAACGCCGCCAGAAATGCCGCCACGATTGTCGGCCCTGCATGTGTCCAGTTCAAAAATCCGACCTCCTCACTCTGTCCTGAGCGCAGCTGACATTCAGAACAGAGTTGACGCTCTTGTGTGCTCTCTGATTCGGGCCGGAGAGCCAAATTTCCTGCTTCGACCTGTCGTGTAAGCTTCTGATCGTTTCAACACTTGAAGCCTGACAATGTCCATTGAAACCTGCGCTCTCTATCTCCGTAGTCAGTCATATGGCTCTTCCCACCGATTACGATTCTCGCCTCAAATCAATGAGCGCACTCCGGATATTTCGGCGTGAGTCGCCAGTCAATGTGCTTGGGCCAGGGATACGGGCGGTGATATGGGTACAGGGCTGCCCTTTCGGCTGCCCATTCTGCATCGTGCCGGAATCCTGGGATGCGCAGGGCGGACAGGAAGTCACTGTAACCGAACTGGCGGATTGGGCCATCGCACAGCCAGTGGAGGGCCTCACCCTGTCCGGCGGAGAGCCCATGGCGCAGGCAGAGGCGCTTTCAGAGCTCATAGAACAGGTGCGGGGGCGGCGTGATTGTGGGATAGTCTGCTACACCGGCCATACTTATGAGCAGCTCGTAGCGCACGGCAGCGTCGCGCAGGTCCGATTGCTTAAGAGGATAGATCTGCTGATCGATGGCCTCTATATCGCTCGGCACCATGCCAACCTTCTATGGCGGGGATCCACTAACCAGCGTCTGATTTGCTTGACGGACAGATACCGAGACCTCGTAGAAAGTCTGACTGCCGAGTCGGATTGCTCGGCAGGAGTCGAGTTTTTTCGGGATGATAGAGGAGCGGTGGCGTTTGCTGGAGTTCCAGGCGATCCAGACTTTCGGGCGGAGTTTACGGCGCAAATGGCGCGGTTCGGCATCAGTTTCGACATGGAGATGAGGTAAGCGATGAGCGGTGCGAAGTTTTTTATTCCCATGCTTGCAGTGGAAGTCGCGATGATTATCGCAGCCTCCAACGACGCATCGTTCAAGACTGCTGCCCAAAGTCGTCAGGTTGCAGCGGAGGAGGAGCGGCACAGTCGCTTGAGTGCCACTCGCGACTCGTGTCTCATGGAGATGCGCGATGCCTATGTGCTGCTCCAGGAGCGCGATGCTCTCGCCCCGCAGGAGGCGCAGCGACTTCGCGCCGAATGCGAGGCC
Organism: Chthonomonadaceae bacterium; assembly: GCA_025355115.1. Classification (GTDB taxonomy): domain Bacteria; phylum Armatimonadota; class Chthonomonadetes; order Chthonomonadales; family Chthonomonadaceae; genus JANXLO01. The sequence continues at coordinate 715 of JANXLO010000136.1, read as the reverse complement.
GTGCATCTTGCGCTGACAACTGCCCAGTCCGACAAGGATATTCGCTCGGCTGCCAGCCGCATCCCCGATCTTGTCTATCACGTTAGCTCTGCTGTCGCAAAGCATCGCGAGCAAACAGCATGGACTGCGCGTCATGAGGAAGAGCAGGAGAGGGATCGTCAGTCGCGTCAGCGGAGAATGGAAGCCGCTCGCGCCGCGACCGAACTCCATGCGCTCTCCGCAGGGCTCCAGGCCGACCCGATGGTGATGCGCTGGCATAGTCAGGGCATCCTGCGATTGGCAGCGGAGATCGAACGGGCGCCCGCTGTCGACAGTGCGGAGTTTTTGCTGGAGGCCAATCGGCGCGCTTCCGACATGATCGTGGAGGCAAAGGCCGCTCAACTGAAGGCCGATCAGCGCGACTATATAGCCCGCAGCATCATGCAGTCGTTGGCTGGCATGGGCTTCGTTGTCAGCGAGCCGACTTCGGAGCACGCCGAGCATCCGGCCGCCGCGAAAATTCTGCACGCGGCGAACTCCGCCGGGAAGTCCATCGCGGTCAGCGTGCCAGTTGAGGGGGAAGTCTGGTACGAAGTTGACGGCTATCTGAAGACGACACAGGCCAAAATAGGCGGGGGAGTCGCATTGGCCTGCGATGAGGGTGAGGCGGTGCTGACCGAAATGCACGAGCGGCTGAACGGCGAGTTCCACGTAGAGGCGGGCGAACTCCGTTGGG
>JANXLO010000386.1 GCA_025355115.1 Chthonomonadaceae bacterium | reverse complement strand
TGCTGTGCGACCGATTCACCGATTCCAGCATCGCCTACCAGGGCTTTGGGCGCGGCCTCGGGCGAGACGCCGTGAATCTGCTGAACACGTTTGCAACGGGCGGGCTGTCCCCCGATCTGACTTTTCTGCTCGATCTGGAGCCGGAAGTTGGGCTGGGCAGGCAGAGCGACCGCAACCGAATGGAGAGCGAAGCTCTCGGCTTTCACCGGCGGGTCAGGGAGGGATTCCTGCTCGAGGCGGCGAATTCTAAAGAGCGATTCTGTGTTCTGGACGCGACCCTGCCAGTGGAGGCGTTGCACCGCCTCATAATGTCTCGCGTACGGACGGCATTCGCATCGGCAGGCGATCCCTGAAGGTCGCTCGTTATCCAGTTGAGGAGGGTGCTGCATGAAGCTGGTTATCACCGTCGTTCACGACCGGGACAAGAACAAGATCACCGAAGCCCTGCTCCGCAACGGCTTCAAATTTACCAAGATCGGCAGCACCGGCGGCTTCCTTCGCGAGGGCAACGTGACGCTTCTGATAGGAGTCGAGGGCAAGGAGGTCGAGCGCCTCGTCCAGGTCATCAGCGACAGTTGCCGCACCCGCGAGCAGTTCGTCAATGTCCTGCCACCCGACGCCGCGCCCGCGGGAACGTTCATGCCGAGTCCAGTCAAAGTGCTGGTCGGCGGCGCGGTCTGCTGGGTGATGGATGTCGAAAGGTTTGAAAGGTTCTAGCTCTCCCCTTGTCACGCTCCCTGCACACGCAAAAACTCGACCAGAGATCGGAACGACGCCTCGCGCGGCCCTATGGCGCACGTCGATCGGAGGCTGTCAGGCTCGCTGGCAGAGCGGAGCGAGCCCCGGCAGTCCGCGAATCCGCTGCCTCTGCGGACGGCCCAATCGCCGTTGCTTCCCCCACCCGTAAGCCGCTGAAAGTCGAGGCCGGGTGCCCTGCGCCGGGCTTCTTGAACCCTTTGACGGTGCGGGAGGTGAGGGAGTTCCTGACAAGGCTTGGCGCGTCCGCCTGCTATGGGCTGCGACGAGTGCGACTGCGGCGCGAGTGCGTCTTTGGCCCACGAAGCATTTTGTTCGCCGAATATGTGCTGCCTGGGGAGATTCATCTCTACTCGGTTCCCGTCTCGCCCTGGCAACTGCGGTTCGTGCTGACGCCCACGGAGGCGGCGATGTTCGCTCGGCACGGCGCAAGGGTCACCCTGGACGCGGAGCGCGGATGCTCGACCGTGGAGTGGAAGCCAGCGGGCCTGCGCGACTTTTTTCTTTTTGAGGTGCTGGCGCATGAGTTGGTGCACCATCAGCTTCAGTTGCGGCACATCAAAAGCCTAATTTCACCACGCAGCCGCGCCGATTATGAGCATTTGGCCAAGCTACACACTCGTCGTGCGGGCCGGAATTTCGAGGGTGCTCCACGCGAAAGCTGACCCCTCCTCCAACCCCATATCACTGATCGGCAAAGAGATCGCAGGAGACTGGAACGCCCAGGCTCTCACGAACACAGCACGGGCCTTCTGCGGCGGCTACCTCCCCTACGACCGCGAAAGCTAGGCCTTGGAAGACCTCTTGATATTCTGGATTGGGAAAGGCTCGCAAAGCGGATGATACTCGTCATCGACAACTATGACAGCTTCACCTACAACCTCGTGCAGTACCTTGGGGAGCTGGGGGCGAAAGTGACCGTTCGACGCAACGACAAGATCACGCTGGACGAGATCGAGGCGATGCAGCCTGAGCGCATCCTCATCTCGCCTGGCCCCTGCACCCCCAACGAGGCGGGTGTCTGCGTCCCGCTCATCCAGCGTTTTGCAGGGCAGTTCCCCATTCTCGGCGTCTGCCTGGGTCATCAGAGTATTGGGGCGGCCTATGGCGGCGAGGTGATCCGCAACGAGCGCATCATGCACGGCAAGACCTCGATGATACAACACAGCGACGTAGGAGTCTTCTCCGGGTTGCCCAACCCCTTTCAAGCCACGCGCTACCACTCGCTCGTCATCCGGCGCGAGACGATG
>JANXLO010000365.1 GCA_025355115.1 Chthonomonadaceae bacterium | reverse complement strand
CCATCGTATATGCGTCCCCACTTTACTGTTTTGCCGTCTACCTCCCCCGATATATGGACTTCAACAGGAAATTGCGACTCACGAGTAGGTACGCCTCCCTTTTCATATACCACCAGACGCGCATTCAATTCCGCAGCACTGGTTTGGATTCCCTTGCCTCCTCCTGCGGGTCTTCTCGGATAAATCTCACCCAAAGGTCCAGTAAAAGCGCCTACTCCAAACGCAATAGCTTCCAAGATAGCAGTCTTTCCGGCCCCGTTATTGCCAACGAGAACATTCACCTGAGACGCAAACTCCCATTGTGCCTGTTCAAAACAACGAAAATTTTTTACCTGCATCTTCTTAAGTAGCATTTGCATCTCCAAACCTGAGCGTTCACCTGATAAGGCTCGCATTATCGCGCCGTGCTGGAGCTATTGATATTAGGGATAGCCGTCAAGTGCTCGGTTATCTTTTCCTGTTCTCGTTGCTGCAAAGCATGAAAGCGTTGTCTCTGTGACTCCGTCAACATACGTTTACCTCCTATTGTCACGCGTTTTGCCTGCAACATTATAGCACGTCAATGTTTTAGACGGCCATGCGCCCCAGAGCTTGCGGTCGAGAGAGCGGTACTGAATGGCTTTGGCGATATGGGCGACCTGAATATCCTCTTCACCACCCAGGTCGGCAATCGTGCGACTTACTTTCAGCAGACGGTCGTAAGCGCGAGCCGACAAGCCCAACTGCCCGATGGTACACAGTAAGCGCGCAGTTCCCGACTGCTCATCTGCGCGTTGCAGAAAAGCGGACGCGCCTGCTGTGAGCGGGGCTTGTCGGCCTGTGTGGCGATCTGATCGGCAGGATGGGGTGGCGCATCGGTGGAGGGCGAGGCGGGAAGCGGAGTGGCAAAGCGTTTGGCCTGGATGTCACGAGCGCGGCAGACACGTTCGCGGATGGTGGCCGAGCTTTCGCCCACACGCATCTGGAGCAGTTCCTCTTCGGAAAGACGGGGCACTTCGATGTGGAGGTCAATGCGGTCGAGGAGGGGACCGGAGATGCGTTTCTGGTACTTGGCAACGGCGGAAGGGGCACAGATGCACTGTCTGAAGACATCGCCGTAGTAGCCGCAGGGGCAGGGGTTCATCGCGGCGATCAGCCAGAAATTGGCAGTTCGCTCAGTAGTAAAATGCGCCGTCGTGGATTGTGCATGGAATTTTCTGTAGAATTGGTGATTTCGAAATAGCACTGCCGCGATATTTTCAGAAAAATGGGCACACGGTCTAAATCGGGCTGCCAGTAGTCGCCCTTGAACTCATTGCAGCCATGAC
>JANXLO010000361.1 GCA_025355115.1 Chthonomonadaceae bacterium | reverse complement strand
CGCGCCTCCGCCGCCTCCGCATAGCGAAAGAGCAGGTCGGGCGTCCGATGAGCCGATACGACTTTGACTTCATGCGCTATCCCAAGCGTCTCCAACGTCTCCACGGTGTGACGCATAGTCTCCCAGTCCGACTTCGACCCCATTATCACCCCAACCAGCGGTTCACTCTCCAACGGGCCACTCCATTTCAACTAAGAGTCAAGCATCCGGAGGTTAAAAAAACCCCCGTCACTAACAAGCGAACGTCTTACAGACGGAAATGCCTGCATAGCTGCCGCTCACTTGAGCAGCTTATTAGGATGGGCCTTAAGTATGCGGGACGGGATTGGCGGGCTTGTCGAAGCGCTCCAGGTTCTTCTGCGCTAATGCGTTTTTCGGATTAATCTGAAGGGCTTTGCGATAGCTTAACTTTGCGTTGGCCGGATCCTTTTTTGCCTCGTAGGCAACGCCTAGATTGTTGTAGGCGTCGTCGAAATTCGGCTTTACGGCGACTGCCTGCTTGAACGAGCGGATGGCATCATCGTACTTTTTCTGTTTCTGGTAAAGCAGGCCGAGGCCATTGAGGGCTTCAGGGTTGTCGGGCGCATCCTTCAGCGAGTGCTCGAACTCGTCCTGAGAACGAGTGATGCTCGCCGGATCGCCTTTTTTGTAGAAGTAGGTGGCCAACGAGCGGCGCACCATTGCGGTCTTGACGGGGTCCGTGCCGTGCTTCAGCGCCTCCTCCAGAGCGTTGACTTCCGCTTCAGTGTCGCCCTTCGCCCGCAAGCAGTAGGCGAGATTTATCCAGGCGGTCTGGTCATCGGGGGTAAGCTCGGTGATATGGGCATAGGTCTTTGCCGCCTCGTCGTACATGTTCGACTTCGATTGCGCAAGGGCCAGGCCATGCAGCGCAGCAGAGTTCTCCGGCTTCAGTTCCAGTGCTTTTCGAAACGCCTCAGTCGCCTTTGCCATCTGGTTGCTTTGGCTGTAGGCCAGCCCCGCATTGTAGGCGGGATTATACTGTTTGGGATCGAGTTGCGCAGCCTTCTCAAACTGCACGATCGCCTCGCTGTCCCGCCCAAGGTCGTACAGCGTCTCCCCGTAAGTTTCGTGATCCTGATAGCTGGAGGGCGCATACTGGACTGCTCGACCGAGCGGCGCTAGAGCATTCGTTCGAGCATTGTCAGCCGCGGCTTTCGTGATGCTCTTCTTTGCTTGATTCAGCCATGCCAGGCCAAGATTGAACTGAAACCCTGCGTTGTCGGTCTGGATTTTCGTTGCCTTCTCGTAGGCTGAAATAGCGCCGCGCGTGTCCCCTGTCTCTAGAAGCACAAACCCCAGGCCGTCGAGAATGTAAGGATCCTTCGGGTTGAGGAGAGCGGCTTTTTGATAGGCGGCGATGGACTCAGGCATTCGATTCTGCTTGTAGTAGACGCTCCCGAGGTTGTACCAGGGGTCTGCTTGCTTGACGGCAGACGCGCTTGCAGGCTGGAGATCGGTGACCTTCTTGAACTCGCGCACGGCGTCGTCATAGCGCTTCAGGCCATCGTAGACATTGCCCAAATTCAGATGCGCATCCGCCGACTTCGGGCTTAGTTGGATGGCTTGCTCTAGAGGCTCTACCGCATCTGCGTAGTGCTGCATCTGAAGGTTCATGAACCCGATCCAAAACAGTATGTTCGGATCCTCGGCCGCGTCCTTATGCGCCGCGACGAAGGCCTGACGGGCCGCAGTGAACTCCGCCAATGCGGCTTCACTCTTCTTCTCCTTGTAGAGCGCGACCGCCTTGTCGAAATGCTCCTTAGTGTCGTCCGCATGAGCGCTTATCCCGGCTCCGACGCAGGCGGCACTCAGCGAAAGAGTAAGGGCGACTGAGCGAAGTGAAAGTTTTCGGTAGGCACGATTCATCTTATTTTCTCCTCAAAATCAGGCGAGCTTCCAGGCTCGCTGCGGTGGAGGGTGCAACAGCATCAAGAAGTAGGTAGCGTCATTATACCCGCTGAGTTCCGCGTAACTCTCAATATTCATGGTCTTCCCGCTCATTCGTTCCACGATGTCGGCAAACTCACATGCTCTCCGCTGCGTTCAGCGCTCATGCACGCTACGCTGAATCTCAATAATTGACAAAATGGCTCATTTGAGATATAATCATTTCGATACTTCTCGAAATATAGGAATTCAAACCATGAGCGAGATTGAATACGATCTGGCGACGATGTTCCGTGCTCTGGGAGACCCAACCCGTCTGCGAATCTTCGAGTTCCTTCGCTCCTGCTGTCAGCCAGTGGCGGTGGAGGAGAGCGGCGAAGTGCGAACGGTCACCGGGCCTACTGTTGGAGAGGTCTGCTGCCGCGTCACCGGCGCTGATGGCATCACCTCGACGATATCACACCATCTGAAAGAGCTGCGGCTAGCCGGACTGATCACGGTGGAGCGGCGGGGCAAGAATATGATTTGCGGTGTCAAAGTGGAAGCTCTCGATGCGCTCAACGAGTATCTATCTAAGCCAGCGGGTGCCACGGGCAGCGAATGTTGCTGACGGAAAATGGAGAATGACGATGGCAGAGGCAATTCAGTTCATGGAGAGGGATATTGAGACTTTTGCAGGCGGTGCACTTAAGCTGAACGCCTTCAGGGGACTATTGGAGGCGCATCGCGAAAAGCAGTTTCGGCTTGTGCTTCCAGACAAAAACGCGGTGCCGGTCGCCTTCCACATCACCGAGGTCGCGCATGTCCAGAAGCGATTCATCGACTGCGGCGGAAAACTGCACACCACCGAAACGTGTCAGCTTCAAGTGTGGCTGGGGCCAGACACCGAACACCGCCTGCAGGCAGGCAAGATGGCCGATGTTCTGAATCTTTCCGGCAAGGTGTTGCCTGAAGGCCGCGATCTTGACATCGAGTTCGAATACGAAGACACGACGATCTCGCAATACCCGGTCGTCAGTCACGAGGTCACAGAAGACGAGGTCGTCTTCAATCTTGGGAACAAGCACACCGACTGTCTCGCACGTGAGCTCTGCCTGCCTTCAGCTCAGCAAACGGTGCAGGGCGTCAAGGGCTGTTGCGGACCATCCTGTTGCTGACGTGACGGAGTGAGGAACCCATGAAAACAGTTCTCTATGTGTGCGTCCATAATGCCGGTCGGTCGCAGATGGCCGAGGCCTTCACCAACAAACTGGCCGACGAACGCGGGATCGATGTCCGTGCCCTCTCGGCGGGAACCGTCGTCGGGACACAGATTAACCCAACCGCAATCGCGGTCATGCAGGAGGAGGGCATCTCGATGGAGGGACAGAAGCCAAAACAGCTGATGCAGGAGCTTGCAGACAGCGCGGATCGGATCATCTCTATGGGCTGCGGAGTAGACGCGAACGCCTGTCCCGCGCGCATCTTCATCTCTGAGGACTGGGGACTTGACGATCCAGCAGGTCAACCCATAGAGACAGTGAGGAGAATTCGAGACCAAATCAAGACGCGAGTCAAGGCCCTGCTCGCGATCTACGCTACGGAAAAGGCGGCCGAATGAGGCGACGATATCTTGCAGAGTTCGTCGGCACCTTCGGCATTGTCTTCGCGCCCGTCGCCCTGGCAGCAACGGGAAGGATGCCAGGCGGTGACGCCAGCTTGATGGCAGCAGCGTGGGTCTCTGGCCTCGCTGTCATGGCGATGATCTATGCGCTCGGCCCGGTCAGCGCGGCGCACTTCAATCCGGCGGTGACGGTTGGCTTCGCGGTCGCGGGGCGATTTCCCTGGCGCTACGTCCTTCCCTACTGGCTGGCCCAGTTCACGGGTGCCATCTCTGGCGCGGGCGTCTGCGCTCTGCTGTTAGGAGGTGGCCACGGAGTTCATGTGCCCGGAAGCCATAACCTCGGGGTCGCGCTGGGTATGGAGACACTCCTGACGTTCTTTCTCATGCTCGTCATCATCGCCGTCGCGACCGACCGGCGAGTCAACGGAACCGTGCCCGGCCTTGCCATTGGCCTGACCGTAGTGCTCGACGTGCTTATCGGCGGCCCGGTGTCCGGAGGCTCGATGAATCCTGCGAGGAGCTTCGGCCCTGCTCTCTTCGCCGGGGGCACGGCCCTGCATCTCTGCTGGCTCTATTTCGCGGGGCCAATCGTTGGCGCAGTTTTCGCCGCTCGACTCTTCGAGACGATTCGGGACAGCCCGGCCCACGCTCAGCACGCTCCTGCCGATCTCGACGTCTTGCCTCAGCAGTAATCCAGTTCAATCATTGTCCTCAAAGTTGACCCTCCTCCTACTCAAGGTTCGCAGCCTCGACAATCGGCTCCGGGTCGGTCACAGGCCAGTTCCAATCACGATTTCGAAAGGTTTTGTTTAGCCACCGAGTCATGTCGTCGACATAGGTGTGCATGATTGGGATGTCGAACAGGCTGAGCACTGTCCCCACGAGCAGCCCACCGACCACTGCCGTCGCCAGCGGCTGGTAGGCATCCAGGCCGGTCTTGGGCGCGAGAGCCACCGGGAGCATGGTGATTAGGGTTATGCCTGCCGTCATCAGGATAGGGCGAAGACGCTGCGGGCAGGCGGTCGCTATGGCTTCATCGCGCGGCACTCCCCGGTCGCGGGTCTTCATAATCATATCAATGAGCAGTACCGCGGTGGTTATGTCCATCCCGGTGAGGACGATGATTCCCAGAAGAGAGACGGTCGAGAAGGACTGATGCGCCAGCCAGAGGGCTGTGAATACGCCGGCCAGCTCCAGAGGCAGGCTCGCGATCATCTGAAGCGGCTGCAAAAAGCTGCGGAACTGCACGACGAGAATCAGGTACATCAACGCCAGAGCGACGACAAGGCCCGCCATCATTCGGCGGAAGGAAGACATCATCTCCTTCATGTCCCCCAGCACCTCCATCCCGTAGCCGGGGGGAAAGTTGACCGGCTTGACGCCGAGTTTCGGGTTGCCCTGATATGCGTTTGCGACCAGGTTCATGACTACATCCATCGAAGGCAGGCTGCCTATCCTGTAGTAGCCGTTCACTCCCATCACCCGCTTCAGCCCATCGTGCTCTATGACAGACGGGGCGATGTCGTGCTCCACCTTTGCGACGGATTTGAGGGCTATCTGGCCGCCCGTCGGCGACGTCAGGATCAGGTTCTCGAGATCCTGTCCGGTCATCCTGTCCCGCTCCTCGTAGCGCACCTGAATTGTGTTCTGCCTGAGGTTGGGCAGGCGGTAGAACTCATTGGTCAGGCCGCCGCTCAGAGCGTAGTAAGCCTGCTCGGAGATGCTCTCCGGCGACAGCCCCACCTCCTGCGCCCGCTGCGGATCGACTTTGATCTGGAAGTCCGGCAGG
>JANXLO010000344.1 GCA_025355115.1 Chthonomonadaceae bacterium | reverse complement strand
GATGGACTCACTGGTGGCAGTTCTCCGCAGAAAAAAAGATTTCCCTGAGATCGCGGAAGTGACCGCCGCGAGCCAGGAAGTGAAGATGCTCCTTGGGCTTGCAAGACTAGTGAAAGTGGTGGGAAGCTGCGCTGCACTCGGCCTATTCGCCGCCACTCTGCTGATAGTGCATAATACGATCCGGCTTACGGTATATGCGAGACGACGAGAGATCAAAATAATGCAGCTGGTAGGTGCGAATCCGAGCTTCATTCGTTTCCCACTGATGCTCGAGGGAGTGTTTCATGGAGTTGCCGGGGCGATAGCTGCGGGAGGCATCGTGCTTTTGTGCGGACATGAAGTTGCCCGCTTTTTCCTGGAGCTTAAAACTCCGCTCGTTGGCGACGTGCCTTCCCGACTTGGGCCGCTAGAACTCGTTTCGGGGCTGATAGCTATCGGAGCCCTGGTGGGACTAGTGGGCAGTCATTTCGCCATGCGGCGTTTTCTGAAGCAGGTTTAAGGCATGATGCGTGCAAGCTGCACAAGACTATTCGCGGGGCTGGCTCTGATTGCAGGCCTTATTTTTTGTTCGGTCACAGCTGACTCCGCGCCTCCGAAGCACCGGCATCCCAAGCATAAGGGCGGCAAAGTGATCTCTTCGGACGAGGCGCATAAGGCCATCGCCCGGAAGGATCAGCTTCGAAAAAAATTGACCGGCCTGCATTCGCACATGCACAATGTCCGCGCAAAAATTCATACTGTGCGGGCGCACGAGCATCGCATCAACGAGAGCATCGGCACCGTGCAGACCCGCATATCGCACACCAGGTCACGGCTGGGTCGCGTCCGCAGTCATCTCCGCATTCTGGATCGGCAGCACGCCAAGATCATCAGTCGCCTCTATGCTACGCGAAGTCGTCTTGCCTCACGTCGCCATCTGCTCACGGCGCGGCTGAACGACACCTATGAGCGCGGCAGCATCAGTTATGCTCAGGTGCTGGTTCGTTCGCGCTCGGTTCATGACCTGCTGTCCAGAAGTTACTACGTCCGTCAGGTCGTCCACAGCGATTCGGAGCTGATCGAGGGAGTTCAGCAGGACGTCCGTCAGATAGAGGACTACAAGAGGCTGTTGGAAGACCATGAGCGGAAGCAGAAGGCGCTGGCAGCCGACTACGAAGCGCAAAAGAGCCTTCTCGCCACCGACCTTGCGGAGGAGCAGGAACTCCTGGCAGGCGTACAGCAGGAGAGGCATCAGGCGGAGATGGAGCTCGACGGCCTCGAGGCGGAAGCTGAGGCCATGACCGACAACATTCGTGAGCTGTCGGAGGCATTGGAGCGGCGTCGGGCAGCAGAGCGCGCCGCACTCGCCGCTCAAAAACATCATCCTTCGGGCAGCCATGAAAGCAGCGTTGCCCCCATCTGGCATGGCAGTTTCATACGTCCGTGTTCTGGTCGTATCACCTCCGGTTTTGGCAGTCGCTTTCATCCCATTCTCCATCGCACGAGAATGCATACCGGCGTCGATTTCGGAGCTCCTTATGGCGCCGCGATCCATGCGGCAGGCGGGGGCACGGTCATACTCGCCCACTACAGCAGCGGGTATGGGAACTGCGTCGTCATCGACCATGGCAACGGCGTAACTACGCTGTACGGCCACTGCTCCGCTCTGCTCGTCTCAAGCGGGGATGTAGTGCAGCAGGGTAAAACGATCGCTCGTGTAGGCGCGACCGGCATGGCGACCGGCCCGCATCTTCATTTCGAGGTTCGCCACAACGGCGTTCCTGTCAATCCGCTCTAAAATCTATTTCGAGGAAAGTGATCTTTCGACAGCTTATGACCAGATCTCATCGCGCGGGACGTCCCGCTCCGACTTGTGAAGCAGCGCCGCCGCCCCCCGCGGACCGCCCGTTCGACATTCGCTCCAGCAATGGCATGACCGCGCTGCACTATCAGGGCAAGCCCATTCCCGCCGTATTCACCGATCTGCGGCCGGGAACTCCGACGGACGTCATGGAGATTACGGCTGCTGCAGGCGGGCATCTGTACCGGATTTGCGAGGTCGATCTCGGCTGGAAGGGAATAGGTCAGTTCGACTATACGCCCCTGCTGGCTCGTCTCAAAGCCCTGCTCGTCGCCGATCCTCAGGCCCATTGTCTCCTCGTCGTCACGGTGGATGCTCCGCAATGGTGGCTTGCTGCCCACCCGGAGGAGGGCGTGGTTTACTGTGACCAGGAGGGAACGACTCCTGCCGTCTCCTGGGCCTCACGCCGCTGGATGACCGAGACAGGCAATGCGCTGACTCGCATGGTTCGGTACCTGGCGGAGAGCGAAGAGGGGCGCCGCTGCATCGGCTATCAGCTTGCCGCCGGGGTGCAGGGCGAATGGCGGCTTCCCTTCCCGGAAAATCTGCCTGACATCGGCCCTAAAATGACCGAAGCCTTTCGGAGTTACGCCAAGGAGAAGTACAGGCATAACCCGGGCCTGCTGAAAAAAGCCTGGGGAGATACGCGGCCGGATTTCGACATCATCACCTGTCCCAACGCCTGGGAGCGCAGCAAAGGAGATTTCGGCATTTTCCGCTCGCCTGCAAAGACTCGGAGAGTTGCGGATTATCACGAATGCTTCGCCGACGCTCAAAACAAGGCGGCCATACATTTTTGCACCAGCGTCAAGCGTGCCTCACAGGGCAAAGCGTTGGTAGGAATCACTTACGCCACTGCACTTAACGCGACGGCTCTGCCCGAGGACGGACACGCGTACCCCGAGCCTGTACTGGATGCCGCCGAGATAGATTTTTTCACCGTGCCGACGAGCGCAGGCGATACGCTCACGTTGCGATCCCTGCCAGGCAGCCTGCGCCTTCGTGACAAGCTGGTGCTGCTCACCGCCGCAGGCAGTGCTGAGGCGGATCTTCTGACAGCGATGTCAGCGGCGTTGCAGTGCGGTGTCTGCCTCCCTTCGGGCACATCCGCCGACCCTCTCAAATTCGCGCTGAAGCTTGCCTCCGAGATTCTGAAGGCGCCCGCCAAACTGCACAAGAGAAGCAGTCAGGTCGCCGTGGTGATCGACATGGCAGCGTCCTGCCATCTCGCGGCGGGCAAGTCCGCGCCTTCGATCATGTTCAATGCGCTCCTTATCGATCTGTTTCGCGAACTGAACAGGCTGGGGACTCCATACGATGTCTATCAGCTTGGGGATCTTTTCCACCCCAAATTCCTTGATCACAAGGTGACTATCTTCCCGAATATGTTCTGTCTCACGGAGGCTGAGCGGCGAAGGGTGGACGGCAGGGTGAAGCGCAGTGAGCAGACCGCGATTTGGCTCTACGCGCCCGGTCTGCTGGGTGAGGAGGGTGCGGATGCCGCCAATGTAAAGAGTCTCACCGGCATGAAGGCGAGGTTGGAGACGGAGGAGAGCAGCCTTAAAGTGCGCATTTCGGTGTCGGACGATCCCCTTACCTGGGGCTACCACGCAGGCTCTTCGTTCGGGACGGACAAGCCTCTTTCGCCCACGGTGACACTGGCCGACAAGCAACTGACTCGGCTTGGCGCCAACTCGAACAACAAGACTTCGTTCGCAATTTTTCGATTTCCGCAATGGAACAGCGTGGTCTTTGGCTCCTTCCCTGTGCCAAGAACGCTGCTTCGCAATACACTGCGAGCTGCCGGAGTGCATCTCTATCTCGACACAGCCGAGGCCGAAATAGCCGTGCTTGCGGATGCTCGAACTCTGGCACTGTATGCCCGGAAACCCGGAACATACACCCTGTCGCTTCCTGGGCTGCATGATGTCAAAAGCGTCCAAACGGGAAAAACGGTCGCCCATGCCGCGACGGAACTCCCCGTGACATTGACGACCGCCGGCACCGCGTACTTTGAGCTCACTCCGCTGAAGCCTCGAAAGCCGCCCCGTCTGGCTGAACAAAAGGCGTCTCCCGATCCAGAGGATGAGGACTACTAATCTACTCTCTGCGATTCTTGCCGAGCAGGTTCATGAACTCCGCTCGAGTGGCTCGATCCTCCCGAAACGCGCCGAGAACGTGGCTGGAGACCATGTCACTGCACTGCTTCTCCACTCCTCGCGCCATCATGCACATATGCTTCGCCTCAATGACGACTCCGACCCCCAACGGCTGGAGCACCTCCTGCACGGCGTCGGCGATCTGAACGGTCAGGCGCTCCTGAACCTGAAGGCGTCGGGCGAACATGTCCGTAATGCGAGCCAATTTGGACAGGCCTATGATCTTTCCATTGGGAATATAGGCGATGTTGGCGTAGCCGAAGAACGGAAACAGATGGTGTTCGCACATCGAGAAAAACTCGATGTCGCGGACTATCACCATATTATCCGAGTCCTCATTGAAAATCGCCCCATTGACGACCTCTTCGAGATTCTGCTTGTAGCCGGAAGTTATGAAGCGTAGCGCCTCAGCCGCTCGGTGCGGTGTCTTGAGTAGGCCTTCACGCTCGGGATCTTCGCCCACTTCCTCCAGCAAGGCTGCGTACACTTCTTCCAATCGTGAAACCATGTTGGTCACTCATCCTCTCCCCGGTACTCGAAGATATTCCGCGCGGTCTCACGCACTATCACACGGTAGAGGCGGGCAGGGGCGTGGATGTGTGATTGCAGGCGATCCCAGATCATCTTGGTGACCACCTCCGTGGACGGAATCAAATCTGCGAATTCCGGCAGGTCGTAGTTGAAATGGCGGTGGTCATATCTGTCTATCACCTCGGCGTTAACAATGTCATCCAAGAGCGCTTCATCGATGACACGCCCAGATCTCGGCTGAACCGGCCCAGCGACCGTCACTTCCACAATGTAGTTGTGGCCATGTCCATGCGCGTAGTTGCACTTGCCGAACAGCTCTCTATTCTCTTCATCGGTCAGATGGGGGCTATGCAGGCGATGCGAGGCGGCAAATTCGTAGACGCGTGTCAAAAGCATTCCAGGACGATCCTTTTCCTCATAACCTTCGCTTGCTCTCCACTCCGCAACGTGCTGGGGTGTCTCCTCCAACCGCAGGCCGGTCAACGTGATGATTGGCGGCAACTGCCTATTGAGCAGTGAGTGCACGCACTCCAACAAAGTCTCCGCTGTAACCGGGCGATTGCAAAAAAAATTCACTGAGCGATTGAGGAATTTTCTATCGAGCTCCTGGAGCACTCTCTGCCGGACGATGAGATCGAGTTCCTTGATATTGACGATGATGCCCGTCCGCGGGTCTATCTCTCCCTCAACGGTGACATCGAGAGTATAGTTATGTCCGTACGGCTCGGAAGTGCAATCCATGCCAAAGATTGATTCGTTCTCAGAAATCTTTCTGTCAGGCAGCCAATCGGCAATCGCCGCCGAGAAATGAACTCGTCGTGTCATCGACAGCATTGTCCCTGCTTCCTTTCAATACTTCAATGGCTGAGTGTCTACAAGTTAATACGATTCATGAGTCAGGTTAAATTGCCTTAAACTTCAAACCAGGCGTTCTTGCCTTGCCTATTTCACCCCAAAAAACCAATAATGGAACGCCCGAAGAGAATTCATGCCCTTCTATAGGGCCGTCCCAGCGCGGCGGGGGATTGGCTCCATCCCGTGCCAAAAGCCAGTATCAGCAGTGTCGCGACATACGGCGCTGCCAGCAGCAAGTCGTGCGGGAGGTGAATTCCAAGCGCTTGACCCTGAATTTGCAGCCTGTCGGCAAACCCGAAAAGAAGGGCAGCGACAAGGCAGCCCCACGGATTCCATCTGCCGGACGTCACTATTGCAAGTGCGATGAAGCCCCGGCCAGACGACATCCCTTCCTGAAAGGTTGGCACGTCTCCAACGGACAGGAATCCCCCCGCGAGGCCTGCCATCGCCCCACCGAAGAGTATCGCGGCGGTTCGACGGCGCAATACAGGTACACCGGCGGATTCTGCGGCGACAGGCTGCTCGCCGCATGCCCGGAGTTCAAGCCCTCGCCTGGTACGGAACAGCCACCACCAGACAGCAGGCACGGCCAAGAAGGCCATCGGAGTCAGGATCGTAAGACTGTAAAAGACCTGAGGAAGTGCCTGAGTGTTCAAAAATCCACCCGCCGCCCGCGGCAGGAGACGCAGAAGAGTCCCTGTAAGTCCAAGTGCCATCAGGTTTAATGCCACACCAACGACCACCTGATTCGCGCTTAGCTTTACCACAAATACCGCGAAGACCACGGCCAGCAGTACGCCCGCGAGAGCCGCAGCGATAAGGCCAACGTACGGGTTTGGCCCATACCCGACAAGATGCCAGTGAAGTCGAACGCTCATCTCCGTCCCAACGAACGCGACGAATGCTCCTGTCAGAATCATTCCTTCAAGCCCTACGTTCACCACGCCAGCGCGCTGCACAACGGTCTCCCCGAGTGCGGCCAGAACAAGCGGGGTGGCAAGTGACATGGTTCCGAGGATCGCTCCCCCAATTGCTGTCATGTGGTGCCTCTCAATTCGTTTCTCTGCCTGTCCTACGGGCATTCCATGCCCTTATGCCTACGACGGCCAATACCGCCATAGCCTGGACGAGATAGATGAGCACTGTCGGCACAGACTGAAACTGAGCTAAGTTGCGGCACCCTTGAGTGAGGCCCCCGAAGAAAAGCGCGGAAAGCAAAGTGCCTGCCGGATTCAACCCGCCGAGCAGGGCCACCGGCACGGCGGTATAGCCCCAGCCAGGAGAAAATCCCTCTGCGGGCAAACTGCCGGTCGCGCCGCCAAGAAGCTCTATGACTCCTGCAAGTCCGCACAGCGCACCAGAGATCGCCATCGCTTGGACACGGAGTTTTTCGACTGGAAAGCGTGCGGTCTTAGCCGCCTCAGCATTTTGGCCAACAAGGCGCAAGCCAAAGCCAAATCGGGTGTGGAACAACATCAACCAGACGATGGGGAAGGCCATGAATGCGAGAGGGACGCCGATATGAAGGCTCGTCTGAAGGCCTCCTGTCCATTCTCGAGGCAGCAGGCGCGCGAATAATAGTGCATTTGAGAGCGACTCAGATTGCGGATTGTGGTGAGTATGCTCCTGCAATGCCCCGAGCACGAGCCAGCTGACGACGAATTTTGCGACGTAGTTCAGCATGATCGTGCTGATGACTTCCTGGACTTTGCGCTTCACCCGAAGCCATCCCGCCAAGGCACCCCAGAGACTGCCAGCAAGCATTGCGGACGTCACCATAAGGGCCGTCAACAGAGGGGGAGAGAGATGTTTTCCGTGCTTGGCCAGCATAGTTGCAGCCAAAGCCCCCATCAGCAACTGCCCTTCTCCTCCTATGCTGAAAAGTCCAGCTCTCCATGCCACGACAACACCAAGGCCTGTCAGCAAGAGAGGGGCGGCCTCGATCAGGGTGTCCGAAAGCGCAGGCAGATGCCCCGAGTGGGCGTCACCAAACGCGCCAACACAGAGGGAATTCAGCCCGACCAGAGGAGGGATTCTGAGCACGAGAAAAGTCGCGGTGAGCAGCACAAGGAAACCGAGGAAATAGATCGCGGCCCAGGCCAAGCTTCGTCCCGCACCAGAGAGCCATGACCGGCTGCTTTCAGTGGGAGTTAGCTTCGTTTCCGCCGGAAGATTCTGGTCGATTGAAATCGGCGCTTCAGGGTCTTTGCTGACTGTCAATGCTGGCTTTCTGAATTGGCCGGAAATCCTCCGAGCAACAGGCCAAGCTGAGCAGTGTCACGGCTGTCAAGGACGTACGGCGTTAATTTCCCGCTGGAGATGATCACGGCTCGATCTGAGAGCGCTGCAATTTCGTCCATGTCGGTGGAGATCAGGACTATTGACGCTCCCCGAATCCTCGCGGCTCTAAGCTGTTCGTAAACGAAGCGAGTCGCATTGATGTCTAGGCCGCGAGTTGGATTCATCGCGATGACGAGATCGGGATTCTCACGGAGCGCTCGGGCGACGACCACTTTCTGTTGATTTCCTCCAGACAACGAGGAGACTGGCTGGCTCCTTCCACTCGTTCGAATATCGAACTGCTGGATCAAGTCGTCGGCCAACTGGTTGAGTGCCCTTCTGCGCAAGAAAGGGCCACACCGGTACCTCGCTTCACGCGCCGCATCGAATACCAGATTCTCCCCGACCGTCATCGTGATCGCCAGGCCCATTCGCCGTCTATCCTGCGGAATGTAGCCAATGCGTGGCGCGCCCCTCGGATCAAAATCCTCGTCATCCCAGGTCAGGCTACCTGAATCAATGGCACGGAGGCCTGCAAGTGCTTCCGCAAGCTCGGCTTGTCCGTTGCCATCTACTCCTCCAATGCCAACTATTTCGCCTCTCGATGCGTCCAGTGTAATGCCGTTTAATACTTGATTACCTCGATCATCACTTACAACGAGCTCAGACGCTAAGAGTGCCGCAGATTTAGGTGCGGAAGAGGAATTGATTGGATCTGATGCTGAACTGATGGGCGGATCACCTGTCATCCATGCTGCCAGTTGGCGTGCGTCGGTCATCGAAACGGCAGTTGAAGCGACGACACTGCCGCGTCGCAGTACCGTCACGCGGTCTGCCACCGCTTGTATCTCGGCGAGCTTATGTGCGATCAGTATTACGGTGCGACCTTCCTCGCGGAGATGCCTCAGAGTGGCGAATAGTTCCCCGATCTCAGCACCAGTAAGAACGGCTGTCGGCTCGTCGAAAATGAGAATCTTGGCCTCTGTCGCAAGGGCTTTCACGATTTCGATGCGCTGCTGAACGCCGATGGAGAGGTCTGCAACTCGCGTATCAGTCGGCAGTTCCCAGCCGAGTGCCGAGGCGTGATCGAATGCCCTGTGCGCTGCCTCGGTAACGCGAAAGGGGCGGAGTGCTGGCCATGCGCGTTGAGGAGAATCCAGTGCCCAGTTCTCGGATGCCGTGAAGGCGGGTACCAGAGTGAAGTGCTGATGAACCATCGCGATTCCGTGGCGGCGGGCTGCGAGTGCGGAGTTAAGATTAACCGGGCGATCGGACAAAATAATTGAACCTGAATCAGCCTTGGCGAGGCCAGCCAGCACATGCATTAATGTTGTTTTGCCCGCTCCGTTCTCCCCGAGAAGCGCATGTATCTCTCCTGATCTCACTTCAAAATCTACGCCGCTCAATGCGGCGACGCTTCCGTAGCGTTTGACAATCCCCTGCATTCGCAGCAGGAGAGGCTTAGAAGCGGAGAGGGAGGAGTGGATGGACGGATTAGAAACTGCCGCCGTGCCGCCCGTCTGCGTCATGAGGAGCCCTCTTTCGGAACGGTGAAGGTGCCATCGATGATTTTCTTTTGTGTATCCTCCAGCCTCGTCTTTAGGCCGGCAGGCAGCTCCGGCAGCAGCTTGGGATTGAGGATGAAATCCACCACGCCTTCCTTCATCCCGAACGGCTTTGCGTTCGGCTTCAGAGTGCCCGCTTTTGCTGCAGTGGCTATCTCCAGGAATGCCTTCTCGGAATAGATCGGGGCGCTGGCGAGGATGACATCGGGCGCGGATGCGTTCTGGTCGCTGTTGGTGCCCAGCGCATAGACAGCCTTACCGCGCTTGTTAGCCTCCTGCACGGCTCCAAAAACTCCCTGCGCCCCGGCATCGACATCCTGCATGATCACGTCCGCACCCTGGTCAATCAGTGGGATCG
>JANXLO010000126.1 GCA_025355115.1 Chthonomonadaceae bacterium | reverse complement strand
CTTCGTCCCAGGCCCTCACACTTTCCTGCCAAAGCCAAACGGGTCATCTCCATATTCCTCTTCGGAGGCTGCAGCCATGTAGACACATTCGACCCTAAGAGTGAGCTGCAACGGCAGAATGGGGTATCAGTGGCTGGCCGTCCCGGCTTCGACACGGGAGGACGTAGTGCACCGGGACATCTGATGCAGAGCCCGTGGAAGTTTCAGAACTACGGGAAGTGCGGGATGCCGGTGTCAGATCTGTTGCCTAATATCGGAAAATGCGCTGACGACATCGCTCTTATACGCTCTATGAAATCCGAGAGCAATAACCATGTACCCGCTGTCTATCACATGCTGACCGGCTCAACGATCAGCGGTCGGCCGGGATTGGGGTCATGGATCACTTACGGCTTAGGCACCGAAAACCAGAACATGCCGGGCTTTGTTGTCATGACCGATCCTCGGGCACTGGTTGGCGGCGGAGCAGGCAACTGGAACGCAGGGTTTTTGCCCGCTTCGTTTCAGGGAGTTCAGTTTAGAAGCAACAGCCTGCCAGTCTTGAACCTCAAGCCGCCGCAAAACCTATCTGCGGAGAAGCAGAAGGAGTCGCTTGATTTCATAGGCAAACTCAACGAGGAGTTTCTTCGAACTCATCCAGGCGAACAGGAGTTGGCAGCCAGAATACGTGCTTACGAACTTGCCTATCGAATGCAGTCTGAGGCGACTGAAGCTGTCGATGTAAGCCGCGAAACTCCAGCAACACAAGAGCTCTATGGACTCAATCGAGCAGAGTCGGCCATGTTTGGTCGTCAGTGTCTCCTCGCACGACGACTGGTTGAACGGGGTGTTCGTTTTGTTCAACTATATAGCGGAGGCGGGGTCTTCGATCAGAGCTGGGACGCGCACAACGGAATGGTGGCTAACCACGAAAAACGCGCTCTCGAAATCGATGTCCCTGTGGCGGGACTGTTGAAGGATCTCAAGCAGCGAGGTCTGCTCGACGAGACTCTAGTCGTTTTTCACACTGAATTTGGCAGAATGCCTTTCACGGAGGGAAGCTCAGGGCGCGACCACAATCCTCACGCGTTCTCCGTCTGGCTGGCGGGCGCTGGAGTAAAAGGCGGAACGATATTCGGGGCTACGGATGACATCGGGCATCATGCGGCAGACCAACCACAAACTGTCTATGATCTGAACGCGACAATTCTCCATCTGCTCGGACTAGATCACAAACGCCTCACCTATCACTATTCAGGTCGGAATATGCGCTTGACGGACGTGAGCGGAGAAGTCATCCGTGCGGTTCTTGCCTAACACGCTCTTTCTGACCCTTAATTCATGCATTGCCAAGGGGACACATAAATGTCTAACGATCTATCGCGTCGCGAACTTCTTACGATGTCGGCAAGTCTGGCGGCGGCAACGTTGCTGCCCAATTGCGCTATGTCGCAGTCAGTGGACCCCAATCTGCCTGTTGTGCCATCAGCAGTGAAATTCCGCAAAACGGTCATCAATGCGAATTCTGATTTTGAATGCGCATGCGCAGCAGATGTAATGGGCCGTGGTCGACTCGACATAGTCTCAGGAGACACCTGGTACGAAGCACCCCACTGGACGCCGCATAAATTTCGCGAGATAGGGGACTGGGGCCGAGGGCCGGATTCGAGCGGCTATCGTAAGGATTTCTCCGACATGCCAGCGGATGTCAATGGCGATGGAAGAATCGACATCATCTCCTCGGACTACGCGACTGGAGAGATCTTCTGGAGCGAAAATCCCGGAAAGTCCGACCGACTTTGGGAGAAGCATCTCATCGCCTCACCCGGCAGCGCGGAGACATCAGCGCTCGTCCCGCTTCTTGGCAAAGGGAAAATCTGCGTTTTGCCTAATTGCGGGAATCAAGTAGTCTGGTTTGAACTGCGCAAAGCTGGGCCGTCGCCCGAATGGGTGCAGCATGTGGTAGGGAAAGAGGGCGGTGCGCACGGCATAGGGTGGGGTGACATTACCGGAAACGGCAAACTCGATCTCATTACCCCGCACGGCTGGTACGAGCAGATCGATGCACTTACCGATAAATGGATATGGCACGCCGACTGGGAGTGCAATCCGGGTGACCTCGGATTTGGAACGCCGACTTACGATTTCGATGGGGACGGCAAAAACGAAATCGTATTCGGAAGCGGTCACCATTACGGCCTCTACTACCTCAAGCAGAACTCGGCTGGCAAATGGGAGCAGAAAACCATCGACGCTAGCTGGTCACAGGCCCATGCGTTGATGCTTGTCAGCCTGGAGAAGAGGCAGCCGCCCGTGGTGCTTACCGGCAAACGCTATCTCGCCCACGATCATGACCCCGGAGCGAAGGACCCGCTCGGTCTATTCTACTATAAGTTTGACCGCAAAGATAAGAAGTGGGTGAAGTGCGTCATCGATGAAAAGACTCATGTCGGCACTGGCCTGCAAATCACAGCAGTAGATCTTCGCAAGACCGGCAGGCTCGACATCATTGCCCCTGGCAAGAGTGGTTTGTACTTGTTCGAAAATGGATGATGTTAACTTTGTACAGAGGATTGTTTCCCAGAAGGTTTTTGCCCTGAATTTGTAGAATGCAGTAGCCGAGAACAAGTTTGCTCGTACCGAATCTCAGCTGTGAAGCCAATCCGTCAAGACGAGGATTAGAAAGCTGCACATATGTGAGCGTACTATACCGAGGACGCAAGTCTTCAGAGCTAACCACAAGGAGGCATTCATGTTAATTGGACTGGGTGGGCTGCTATACATCATCGCATTCGTCTGCTGGATAATCGTTTTGATCGACATGTTCAAGAATGAAGTCTGGAAGGGAATCGTAGGGTTTCTATGTGGTCTCTATGCCCTTTACTACTGCTTCACAGAGTTCCAAAACGATAAAAAGGTGCTCATCGGTCTCGGGATGATCATCGGATGGCTCGGAGGAGCAGGGCTGTCGTTCATGGGAGCGGCGTCCGCACTCGCACATAGTACAGTGCGCTGATTCCTTTCTGGGCGGAAGCTTCTACATGCAAACTGCTTCTCATAGCGTGCCTGCCGGCGACTTCAAAAGTGGACTGTTCGCTTCTGTCGTCCTGGCAGGCACCCTGTTGCTGTCACTCAATCCAAATTCACATGGCCCCGCGTGTCTCATCCGAGCAACAACTGGCGTTCCGTGTCCAGGATGCGGTATGACTCGGAGTTTATCCGCTATCTGGCGTGGAGACCTGCTTTCTTCGTTTCGTTTTCATCCTCTCGGCATACCTCTTTTCCTCGTGTGTCTCAGTGCTATTTTGATCGTTTGTCTGGAAAGGTTAACTCCAAGCTGTCGCCCTATTACCGCGAGAATACGTAGGGCTTTCATGCACGTTGGATCGTTAACCAGTATCGCTGTGCTTTTGGTTGTGCTATGGCTCGTGCGTTTAGGTATGCGCAGCGCAGGAATTGATTTTTTTCAATGGTAAGTCAATTTCTTGCTCACAGAAAATGCACCGGCCGCCCATTCTTGGGACGCCGGTGCATTTGTGTGAGCAGCTGAGGTATGAGAATCAGGGCAGTATCGCGATAGCTTCAATCTCCACATCTACGTCAAGTGGCAAGCGGGCTACCTGCACGCAGCTTCTGGCGGGCTTTGTCTCGCCAAAATACTCTTTGTAGACGATATTAAGGCGGGCGAAGTTATCCATGTCCGCCAAAAAAACCAGAACTTTGACGCAGTGCTCAAGGTCGGTTCCTGCTGATTTGAGTATGGTTTCCACGTTTAGGATGCACTGGCGAACGGCTGCTTCGAAGTCGTCTCGGATGACCTCTTTCGTAGCCGGGTTCATCGGAACCTGTCCCGAGACGAAGACGAGATTGCCCGTGATGATGCCGGGAGAGTAAGGGGAGCCACTTACGGGGCTTCCTACGTTGACTGGAGTTTTGTTCACTATAAGTTCCTTCTTGGCTTTGGATCGGATGGAAAGTAGAGAGCGTTTACCGGTAGAGTGGGCCGAAAGTTCGGCAGGCATTATAATCGGCCGACTGCGGCTCAAGAGAGCCGAAACGCGACCATACGGCAGGTCGGAATACCCGTTCCTCAGGGACATTGTGCATATCGACAGGGATACGGAGGATGGCAGCGAGCGCGATCAAGTCGTGCCCGATATGGCCATATGAGATCGCCCCATGATTTGCCCCCCAGTTATTCATCACCGAGTAGACATCTCTAAAGGAACCATGGCCAGTGAGGTTCGGCACAAACCAGGTTGTCGGCCATGTGGGATTTGTGCGAGCGTCCAGGAGTTCATGCACCTCTGCCGGGAGATCGACTGTATGGCCTTCTGCAATCTGGATTACAGGCCCGAGTCCCTTCACTAGATTGATTCTGCACATCGTTACCGGCATGGCACCTCTAGTCGTGAAGTCTGTCGACAGTCCTCCTCCAGGAAAGTATTCGGTGACTGATGGGCACCAACTTGTGGCTGCCAGACACTTCTCCGCTTCCTCTCCGGTTACATCCCAAAACGGTTTGAGTACGGGTCTGCCATTGATTGACTGTTCTCCCGTCCAGTCGAGTGCCGCAGGGCCAGAGTTGATTAGGTGGATGATGCCGTTTGAAGCCAATCCATCGAGAGTATGATTTGTGACTCTCTTCACGGCGTCTGCACTCCAATAGGTGCGGACATCTGCAAAGAGTTGAGCGGTGCCGGTAAGAAGATGACCGAACAGCATTGAGACGCCGTTCATAGCATCGTTTTCTGTGGCGACAATATAGGGCTGACGTATGCCATTCCAGTCGAAGGAAGTGTTCAGGACAGCTTCGAGGAAATCGCCATTAGGGAAATGGTCTGTCCACTGCCTTTGACCTTGAAAACCGCTCGCCAGAGCGTTATGACCCTCCGCCTCCTCGCGATAGCCTGACTCAGACAACTTCGGATTGCCTATCATCAGGTCGCGCGCTATGAGCGTCATCTTGACGCTGGTAGCCCACTCTTTATCTCTCTGCTGACGGCTACGTTGCTTTTCAG
>JANXLO010000225.1 GCA_025355115.1 Chthonomonadaceae bacterium | reverse complement strand
GGGTGTGGCTCTGATCCTGCGCAGCTGAGCTAGGTTGAGAATCAGCGACGGAAAATTTGAAGTGGGGCAGAGCCTGTGCCATCGAATGGGTGTCGAAGCCGTTCCGATGGAGGATGCCCCGTGCCGATGATGCTCGAAGTCGAAAAGAAATACCAAGCTCTTGTTGATGCGTTTTTGCAGGTCGTGAACACCGTGCGAGCTCAACAGGAGGCAGCCGGAGACGGCGCTCCGGTGGACTACCGGCAGGTGGAGCAGGAAGTGGCCCAGGGGACAGCCGCGCTGGAGAGGGCGGCGCATGCAGCGGTGCTGGGGACTTTGGACGTGAATGCGCCGCAGGTTGTGATCGAGGGGCAGACGTATCGGAAGGTAATGCGCAGCCTCGGCAGTTACTACACGATGGCAGGTGCGGTTTGTGTGGAACGGACTCTGTATCGCAAGGTCGGAGAACGCAGCGGGGCGACGGTGGACGCGATCTCGTTGCGGACCGGAGTGGTAGGGGACGGGTGGCTGCCCAAGACGGCGGAGGCGATGGCGTGGGAGTGTCAACGCGCGCCGGCCCGAGAGTCGGAGGCGGCCAGCGAGCAGTGGCAACGGCTTCCCTACTCGCGTTGTGCCTTCGATCGTGTTGCCCATCTGGTCGGCGAGCAGTACGGACAGAAGCGGCAAGCGGTGGAGCGGGAGCTTGTAGAAACGATGCCGATTCCTAAGGAAGCTCACTCGGTGAGCGTGTCTCTGGACCGCGTTAGTGTGCCGATGGAAGAGCCGCGCCCCGGGCCGGTGGAGTACAATGCAAAGGGGATTCCTAAGAGGATGGTTCAGAGGGTGTACCGGATGGCGTATGCAGCCACGGTGACGCTGCACGATGCGAAAGGACGGGCGCTACATACGATCCGCTACGGACGGATGCCCAAGGGAGACGTAGAGGAGTTGTGCATAGCACTCAGTGATGATGTGATGACGCTGGTGAGAGCCAGCCCGAGCCTGTTCGTAGTGCTGCTGTGCGACGGGGCTAAGGAGCTGTGGAACCTGCTAGAAAAGGAATTCACTGAGGCAAGTTTAGGATGCCCCGTATATGGCTTGGTAGACTTGTGGCACTTGCTGGAGAAGCTAGGAAGCGCGGCGAAACTGCTCTACGGGGAGACGGAGGGCTCCTCGGCGCTGGCCAAGTGGCGCGTCTGTCTGCTCAACGAGTCGGACGCCCTGGACCAGATTTTGTTGACGCTGCGAGACAGTGGGAAGGAGCAAGTCCGCGTTGGAGATAGCCGGCCCGTTCACGAGTCCATCACCTACCTGGAGAACCATCGCAAGGACATGCACTACGCCAAGGCGCGGAGTCTGGGACTGCCCATTGGCTCGGGCAACGTGGAGGCGACGTGCAAGAGCCTGTTCGAGGTCCGCCGCAAGCGCTCCGGCTGTCGCTGGAAGGAGTCCACCGGGGCCCACATCGTCGACCTACACGCCCTGGCCCTGAGCGCCCGCTACAACCAAGCTCTTTGCCGGCTGGGCTAGACCGCGGGCTTGGCGCCGATGAACGAGTTCTTGTTGTTCACCGGCCATTTCATATACAGTGGTGTGCGCATAAACACCTGGATCTTCTCGAGTGAAAAGAAGCGATCCGCATAGGCGAGCAGCGCCGAGTGCCTCTGCACAGCGCGCGGGAGCACCAGGCGTATCTGGTCGATGTGTTCGGCGAGGAAGAAATCCGCGTAGCTCAGCCGATCTCCGGTACAGAACGGCCGGCCGGAAGCCATGACACGGTCCCAAGCTGAAAGCTGGGGCATGATGTCCTGCGCTACTGCGCGATCGACATCCTCCGTCGAGCGGCTTCCATAGCTACAGTTTGTGAAGGCGTTCCGCAAGTCCATCGCCGCGTGCGCCATCATGTCGACCTGGGGGTCGTCGTGACCCAGGTCGCTGCCGCCGCGTGCGCCGTAGCGCGCCGCGATGTACCGCATAATCGCGAGCGATTGAACGAACTTGCCGCGGTCGTCGATGTAATAGGGCAGGTTGGGCAAAACCAGCCCGAGCGCCAACTTCTTATCGAACCAGGCTGCCGATGAAAGCCCGGGCGGGTCGTCCTGCTCATATTGGACGTCCTCAAAAGGGACGTCGCAATAGTGGAGGAGCATGCGGATGGGGGCAGCGAGTCCGCGAATTTTCCAGTATCCGAGCTGTGCCGTCATGTTTCTCAGGTACCCGATGTCTAAAACAGCCTATTATAATACTCTTCCCTCTTCTTCATGTCATCGGGGAAAACTCATGGGAATGACACTTGAAGGCCGAATCGCAGTCCTGGGAACCATCGCGATCCCCATCTGGCTCATCGATTACGTCAATCAGAAGATGGTGTGGGGGAACGCGAAGGCGATCGAGCTCTGGGGCGCGGGGGATCTTGCAGACCTAACGGGGCGGGACTTCACCAAGACATCCGAAGCGGTGCGGACGCGGCATCTCGCCACGCAGGCACTCATCGAGGCTGGCGGATCCGAGACTCGGCTCATCACGTTCTATCCTCACGGTCGCTCGGCGGTGACGGTACGCTGCCATGTTTCGGGCTTCAAACTGGACGACGGGCGCGTCGTGGTGCTGACACAGGCCTTTGACACGGCGGTGGCGATCGATCCCGAGCAGCTCCGGGGCGTCGAGGCGATCCGGCGTATCTGGGCCATCGTGACCCTGCTCGACGAGGCTGGCGCGGTGCTGATGCACAACCCCGCTGGCCTGCGGGCGCTGGGGTCCATGGGCTCTTTCCAGGCTTGGTTCGTGGACGAGGCGGTGCCACAGGCAATCGCTGTCGCCGTCCGCGCCGGGCACACCTTCCGCGCGGAGGTGCTGGTGCACACGTCGGCAGGCCAGCGCTGGCACACGGTCGAGGCTCATCGATCAGTGGACCC
Source organism: Chthonomonadaceae bacterium (assembly GCA_025355115.1). Taxonomy (GTDB): domain Bacteria; phylum Armatimonadota; class Chthonomonadetes; order Chthonomonadales; family Chthonomonadaceae; genus JANXLO01. Next base: position 364 of record JANXLO010000225.1, on the reverse strand, counting down.
CGTAACCGGTCAACCGGCCACGTTGCTCCTTCAGCTGGACGTGACAGACAGCCGGCAGATCCGGCTGACCATGGAGCGTCAAGCGCAGCAGATCCTGGCGTTGTCGGCGCCGATCCTGGATGTGGGCTCCGGCGTGCTGGCGGTACCGCTCATCGGCGCGCTGGATGAAGAGCGGGGCTCCGCGCTCGCGACACGGCTCCTGCCGGAGGTGGCGGCGCGGCGCGCTGTCAGCGTGATTCTGGATCTGACAGGCGTGGACGCGCTCGACGCGGTGGGCGCAGAGGCATTGATGAAGGTAGCGCGAGCGCTTCAACTTCTGGGGACGCGGCCGATCCTTACGGGGATTCGGCCGGCTCTGGCGGAG
>JANXLO010000212.1 GCA_025355115.1 Chthonomonadaceae bacterium | reverse complement strand
ATGATGGTGTGCAGGCGGCGCGCGCCGATGTTTTCAGTGCGGCGGTTCACCTCGGCGGTGATGCGGGCCAGCTCCGAAACCCCTTCATCCGTGAACTCAATGGCGATTCCTTCCGTCGCGAAAAGGCTCACGTACTGCCGCGTGAGGGCATTGCGCGGCTCGGTGAGGATGCGTTTGAAGTCGTGCTCCGTCAAGTTCTCCAGTTCGACGCGAATGGGCAGCCGGCCCTGAAGCTCCGGGATGAGATCCGAGGGCTTCGAGACGTGAAACGCTCCCGCCGCGATGAAGAGGATATGATCCGTGCGGACGGGGCCGTGCTTTGTGTTGATGGTGGAGCCTTCGATGATCGGCAAAATGTCGCGTTGAACCCCTTCGCGCGATACGTCCGGTCCGCCCATACCCGACCCTCGTGACGATCCCGCAATCTTGTCTATCTCGTCCACGAAAATGATTCCGGTCTGCTCGGTGCGATGCACCGCCTCGCGGACAAGCGAATCACGGTCAATGAGAAGCTGCGCTTCCTCCCCCGTGAAAATCTCCTTGGCCTCGGCGATAGTCACTTTGCGCTGCTTCGATTTGCGCGGAAATACACCGCTGAATGCGCTCTGCATGTCCATGCCCATGTCCTCCATGCCCTGGCCGGAGAAGGCCTGCATGAACGGCATCGGCTGACTCTCCTCGGTCGTGATCTCGACCGTTTCTGTGTCCAGCACGCCTGAGATAATCTGCGGTCGCAGGCGGGCGCGGATTCTCTCGCGGCGCTCGCTGTCCGTCCGGTGCTCCTCTTCTTCCTTCGCCTCACGCTCGGAATCCTCTGCCGGAGGAGCCTCTACGACGGTCGGAGCCTCGGAAGGGCTCCCTCCGCCGAACATGCGGCTCATGATCTGCTGCAGGTCGCGGGTGATGTCCGGCTTGTCCCCTGATCCGCGACGGGCTGCAGGGGGAGGCTGCGGTGGCTGAAGAAGGTCGAGAATCCGCTCGACCGCGCGCTCCGACGCGGCGGCCTTCACCTCGGCGACCTTCTCCGTCTCCACAAGCCGTATCGCGATCTGCACCAAGTCGCGCACCATGGAGTCGACATCGCGCCCGACATATCCCACCTCGGTGAACTTCGTCGCCTCGACTTTGATGAAGGGCGCGCGGGCAAGAGTGGCAAGTCGGCGGGCGATCTCTGTCTTGCCGACTCCCGTCGGCCCTATCATCAGGATGTTCTTTGGAATGACCTCGTCGCGCAAGTCCTCGGGCAGCAGACGACGGCGGTAGCGATTGCGAAGTGCAACCGCTACCGCCCTTTTCGCTTTGTTCTGCCCGACGATGTATTTATCCAGCTCCGCGACGATCTGACTCGGAGTCAGCTCTTCCGTAATTTCAGCCATTGTTCTCGTGTTGTCCTTCGCTTTTCCGTATCTCATAACCTATACGCACCGGACGGGGCGAAGAGTTCATGTCGAAGGCGATCAAAGAATGCTGCCTTCGACTGAACAGGAGACTACGGCACGGGCATGAGACCATTCTCGGTCGGGACGGAGGGCGTCGGTATGCACTGAGAGGAGATCAAGCCTTCCGAGGCGAGCTTCGCGTGCCCATCGCAGAAGTAGGCGACCCGGTCGGGCCCATAGGTTGTGTTGCCGGGGGTCGCGCCCGCCCAGGCTTTCACGGCCTCTGTGGCTCCGATGTGGAACGAGAGAACTTCGGCTCCCATGTAGGTCTCGGCGGGCAGGGGAATGGCTGCAAGGCCACCGAGCCGGGTTACCACTGAGTTGAGGCAGTAGCTCGTCTTCTCCACCTTCCACACTGGCTGGCCTTGAGAAGGATCGTTGACGGCTGCGGTGGGGATGCCGACATCGCTAGGACACTTGAATAGGTCAAGGCTCTTGATGTAGGGCTGGGCGTAGATAGTGGGATCGTACGTGATGCTGTCGTTGGTTTTCAGATGAGGGCGGCAAGGCTTGCAGGGGTATTTGTTGGTGTAGGTCGTGGACGGCCCCCACTGCGAGTTCGCCGGGGAGTTGGAGGGCGGAAAGGTCTCGTCGTAGTCCTGCACGTACATCATCCAGCCCAGCCCGATCTGCTTAACATTAGAGATGCAGACTGTTCGTCGAGCGCTCTCCCGTGCCCGGGCGAAGACGGGAAACAGAATGGCGGCGAGGATGGCGATGATCGCGATGACGACGAGCAGCTCGATGAGAGTGAAGCCTGATCGTGAGGAATGAGTGCGATTGTGCATGAGAATCGGTCTCCTTCTAAATGGATTGCGGAAATGATGAACTAGTATCATGAACCAGTTTGCCGTCGCTCAGCGTCAGTTGACGAGACGCGGCGGCGGCGAGAACAGGGTTGTGCGTGACCACGAGAACGGTGAGGCCCTCTCGATTGATCTGCTGAAAGAGTGCCAGTATAGCAACCAGGCCGCTGAGCGTCCCCCAGCCTGTCACAGCTACCAACTCGTTGTCCGACTCGATCCACTCCAGCGCCAGTTCCCGACCGTGATTGCTCTCCGCCGCCACCCACGCAACGGCGTTCTCGCCGACCGCCGGGCTTGTCGCCGCCTCCGCCC
>JANXLO010000199.1 GCA_025355115.1 Chthonomonadaceae bacterium | reverse complement strand
CGGCGGAGGTGGAGTCGAGCGGATCTTTGCCGGATATGGCCCCAAGCAGAAGTGCGCAGTCGGTAACGTCCTTGCCGAACGGGCCGATCTGATCGAGAGAGGAGGCGTAGGCGATGAGGCCGGATCGGCTGACGCGCCCGTACGTTGGCTTCATTCCGACGACGCCGCACAGGGCGGCCGGCTGTCTTATCGACCCACCGGTGTCGGAGCCGAGCGAGATCAGGCACTCGCGAGCCGCGACCGCTGCCGCCGAGCCGCCCGATGAACCGCCGGGCACACGCTCAATATCCCACGGGTTGTGCGTGACGTGGAAGCCCGAGTTTTCCGTGGAGGAGCCCATCGCGAACTCATCGCAGTTGGCCTTGCCGACCATGACCGCGCCCGCCGCCTTCAGGCGCGTCACGACGGTGGCATCGTAGGGAGGAAAGAAGTTATAGAGGATCTTAGAGCCAGCGGTGGTTTTGATTCCGGTAGTACAGAGGTTGTCCTTCAGGGCGTACGGTATGCCTGCCAGGGGCGGCAGACTTTCGCCTCGCGCTCGGCGCTCGTCCACAATCGCTGCCTCGGCGAGGGCGGACTCTCCGGTGAGCGTGAGGTACGCCTGCACTTTCGGTTCGACGGCCCTGATGCGGGCGAGCACTGCACTGGTTAGCTCCGTCGCGGAGTAGTCTCCCCGCGCCATGCCCAACGCCGCCTCGTGCGCGGTCAATTCAATGAGTTCGGACAAATGCATGAACCTCTTCTACGGAGTCAAAAGCGCATCAGTCAGCGACGATGCGGGGCACTACGAAGCAGCCATCACGGGCCTCAGGCGCGTTTAGCAGCACCTCTGCGCGGCTCAGGGAGGGCTTGATGACGTCCTCGCGCAGGACATTCACGATGCGCACCGAGTGCGACGTCGGCTCGATGCCTGTCACATCCAGCTCCAGCAGCTTCTCGAACTGAGCGAGCAGAGCGTTCAGATGCACCGCCTGCGACTCGATCTCCGCGTCCGTCAGCTCCAGGCGCGCCAGCAGGGCGACATTCTTGACCTCATCATGCGATAACGCCATCGTAAAAACTCTCTCTTCCCCGCGCCGCAACGGCGGGGTTCACTGTTGCAATGAGACTGCATTATAGCATATTACGCCTGCCCGGAGGGAGGCTGGGACGCCGACAATCGGCATGATATGCAAGCTCTGCGGTGCCCTCTCATCGTTTTTTTGAAAGGACGTTGAACGCAACTGCTCCGACGAGCAGCACAGCCCCAGCCAAAGCTACGACCAGAATAATCAGCGTAAAGCTCATCGGCATGCAGCTCCTTGTTCTGTGTTGATCGCACGACTTAATTTTTCGCACCGGCGGCGATCAGCAGGTCCGCCATGGACTGCATGTGCAGGGCTCGAGCCGCGGACAGGGGCGTCTCGCCCTGACCATTGGTCACCGTGAGGGCAGCGCCGTGCTTTATCAGCAGTTTGGCAGGTTCGATTTGAAAAGATTTCACTGAGAGGAGGAGCGCTGAGTTGCCCTGTGCATCGCGAGCGTTCACGTCCGCTCCTCGCTCGAGCAGAAGAGTCAGGACTTTGAGGTCAAAGCAAAACATCAGGGCGGTTCTGCCCATGTGCTCCCGCGCGTTCACCGCGATGCCGTGATCTAGCAGAAGGCGCACGGCATCCGGATTCAACTTGGCGCGCATCAGTGCATTCTGTCCGCCAGAAGTCTCCGTATCGTGGACGTCCGCGCCGTGCTCGAGCAGCAGACGCATCGTCGTGACATGGCTGCCGCTCGCGGCGGCCATGAGGGGAGTCGTGCTGGCTGCATCCTTTGCATTCACGTTCGCGCCGTGCTCGATCAGCATCCTGGCTATGCGGGGATCAGGCAGCGCCGCGGCGTAGTGGAGCGGCGTGTAGACTCGAGTCGGGTCGTAGCCGCTTATCAAGCGCGCTGGGGCTCGGTAGCCTGACGGCAGCGAGACGGGCGAAGGATTGACGGTAGCGCCCTCATCCAGAAGAAACCGCACCATCTCCGATTGGCCAGTCTGAACGGCAACGCTGAGAATATCCCTAGACGCCTGCTTTCTCTGCTCGTCGCTACTCCGGTGCCAGAGGTATTTCAGCAGGGAGGTACTGCCGTTTTTGGCCGCGAAAGCAAGGGGAGGCATGGAGATAAGATTCTGCTTTGGAGGCGGGGCCGGGCCGCTGATCATCGTGTGGGTCACGGTCGTCATGCCGTTGACGGTGACAATCGATTGCGAGAAGCCCATTCCTCCCGCGAAGCTCCTGATCGGGCCGCTCGGGGCGAAAGTGACCGCCTTCAGGTCCCGCTCATCGGCCCCCGCAGCGAGCAGGATCTTCACCGTCTCCTCGCGGCGGTTCGCGACCGCCAGAGTCAGCGCTGTCTGCTTCAGAGCATCGGATTCGTGAATGTCCTCGCCCTTTGCCAGCAGAGCTTTTACGTTCTCGGCACGCCCCGTCTGCGCCGCAATGAGCAGAGCGGTGGCACCCGCACGGTTCTTCGCATGAATGTCCGCGCCGTTTGCCAGCAGCGTGGACAACAGGGACGTCGAACGTCTCGATGCCGCGGCGAGCAGCGCGGTGCTGCCGTTTTCGATCTGAAGATTGAGGTGGGCGCCATGCGCGAGCAGGGTTTTGACAATCCCCTCATTCTCGCCGGTCACTGCGATCATCAGAACCGTTCTGGCATTGCCGGGCCTTTTCACCGCGCGATGAACAAACAGCCGCACGAAGTCCCTGAGACTGCCTGCGTTATCCGACGCGATGTAGGTGTTCATGCGCAGGTCGGCATCCGCTCCGCTGGCGAGCGCAGCCTCGACTCCCGCTTGATCGTTCGCCGCGATGCTTTTCATCAGCCTGTCGTTGGCTCGGCCAGCGCGGAGGGGAAGATAGACGCCAACGCATAGGGCAAGCAACACGGAGAGCGCGAACAGCCGTAGTCGGCTGCCGCGCTTCGATTTCAACCCAACGGGCGGAGAAATGCCTGTCTCTTCCATTCGTCCTGCTTCCATCTTCAGCCATCCGGCACAGATCGTCATCCACTGACTGTTTCGTTGTCCGCAATGACCGAAAAGTTCACCCACGTTGCGGGCAGCCTATCCTCCGAGCAGGTTCCGGACGATGAACATCTCCAGCCCTTCGTAGTCCTGAGCATCTACGTATGACTGCCACTCCTTGCGGTCGATCTGCGCGGCGATGGCGACGAGCCGCTCGAAAATCTCCTTGCTGTTCGCGAGGTGCTTCCAGGCGAGTTCGTGGGACTGTGTCCGCATCGCTTTGATGTCCAGCCCGACGACTTCGCCCTTGGAGCCGTAGTCGCTGCGAACCAGCACATCGACGCAGTTGAAGGCCCGGCGCAGATCGACGCTTCCGAAGCTCTTGTCTTGGTCGTACTTCAGGCCATTCTGGTCGTTCAGATGGACGCCCCACAGCTTGTCGTGGAAGAGTGCGTAGGCCATCTCGTCGGAGGGATCGAGGCCGAGTAGGATGCAGTGGGCCGCCTCGATGAGCACTCCGGTGCGGGCGGGATCGATGGTCTTGTAGGCGAGAGCGATGAAATGGCCGGTGCTGGGCAGATACATCAGGTCCATCGGCTCGTTCGGCTTCATCTCCGCCAGAATACGTATTTTGGGGTCGTAGGACAGGATCGCGTTGCAGTAGTCGAGCATCCGCTGAAACGAGACGAGCGCGTCCTTCGCTTCCCGGATATAGGTGCCCTCACGAGCGGGCCAGAGGACGAGGCGGTCGGTTCCGAGTTCATTGGCGATGTCCACCGAGCGCTTTGCGCGGTCGAGCGCCAGGGCGCGAGAGGCTGCATTGTTCGCGGTGATGCCGCCGTCGGCGAAGCGCGGATCCTCCCACAGGCGGGGCGCGATGAACTCCACACCGAGTCCATGGTCGCCCGCCACTTTCCTCAGGGTCGCGCAGGCGGAGCCGATCTGCGCGGCGGGCACGTCCATCGGCACCGCATCGTCGTCGTGCAGCTGGACGTACGTGAACCCGAGCTTTTGAAGAATCTGGCAGATCTCCACGAAGTCTCGCTCTTTGCGAACGGGGGGGCCGAACGGGTCGGCTCCGGGATGCAGGTTCCATACTCCGGCGGAGAATTGAAACTGTGTGTTCATGGCGTCGTTGCTTTCCTTTCCAAACGGGCACTATCGTTGCAGGAACTTCGGCAGCTCGCTGCGAATTATGGCGTTGGGACACGCTGACGGTACTATTCGCCGTCCGGCGTGAATTCCCCTCTCAACGCTTGCACTTTAGCGACGGTCATAGGGGTGCGTCAGAAGGGCAGACAACATGACGGAGGGAGTCCGCCTGGAATGGGATGGCAAGCACACGGCGCAAATTGAATTTTCTCCGTTGCCTGTTCTGCATGTTGTGGAAAAAATTGGGACGCAGGACGCAACGGCGCCCAATCGGCTGATACAGGGGGACAACCTGGCAGTCATGTCAGCCCTGCTTGGGGAACTGCGCGGCAAAATAGACCTGATCTACCTTGACCCACCGTTTTTTACTGGGCGGGAATGGAAGGCGAGGGAGGCCGCGCCGAACGAACCATCGGCGTTTACGGACTCATGGCGGACGCTGGGCAACTACCTTCAGTGGCTCTTCGACCGCCTGACGTTGGCCCGCGATCTTCTCTCCGAGACTGGCTGCCTCTATCTTCATCTCAGCTGGCACTCCGTCCACTACGCCAAGTTGCTGCTGGATGAGATTTTTGGCGTGGAGCGGTTTCAGAACGAGATCGTATGGTGCTATCGCGAGGCCATCAATTCCAAGAAGCGCTGGAACCGCAAGCACGACACTTTGCTCTTCTACACGAACTCCGACGTCTTCACCTTCAACCCCGACCCCGTTCGCGAGCCCTACTCCGAGTCCAGTATCCGCAAATTCCGTCATGCGGATGAGAAGGGGAAGTACCGCCTCATGGGTCGCGGCATCGTGGGCAGTCCTCTTCGCTCCAAGCGCGACGTCGCCCCTGAGATGGAGACGCTCTCCCCAGAGCTCACCTTCCGCCACTATCTCGGCGCCGGAACCCTTCCGCTCGACTACTGGTTCATCGACATAGAAAATCAGGCCAGCCCTCTCCGCACCGGCTACCCCACGCAGAAGCCGGAAGCGCTTTTGGAGCGCATCCTTCTCGCCTCCACCAATCCCGGTGATCTGGTCGCTGATTTCTGCTGTGGCAGCGGAACAACGCTCGCCGTCGCGAACCGCCTCGACCGCCGTTGGATCGGCTGTGACCTTGGCGACCTTGCCATCACGACAAGCCGCTCCCGCCTCATCGCCAGCACCGCTGCGCATTTTCGCCTTGAGACCCTCATTGGAAATAATCTTAAGTAATCGAGTTCAAGCCTTGCATACTGACTTGTAGTCTTGCAGTAAGGCAGAATTGTTACGATGTGCAACTCTCAGTCCTCTGACTAACAGGTGGGGTATAATATCGTCGAAATTCCCGTTTGCCATGTTCGCCCAGGTCAGCCATTCCATCCAGGAGAAAAACGATGCAACAAAAACTTCTATGTGCTCTACTCTTTACGATTAGCGCCGCGCTGCTGCAGGGATGTCACCTGCCTGGCGCGACGACTGGCACAGGATCATCCCCCTCCGTTCAGTCCCGTCCGGTCATGACGGACACGGAGTTTGCGAAGTCCGCCTTCATGGCCCTCGCGAAGGGAGAGCAGAGCGTTGGAGACGAGATTGATTGGGAGAACTTTCAGGTCGCGACGGAGAATGTCGGCTCTAAGTACACAGCCTTCTCGGATGAGCCCAACAGGGCCGCATTCCGAAAGGCCTTCATAACTTCTTTCAGCTCCTCCTTCCACGGTTCTGGGGCAGATGAGACCACCCTCAAAAATTGGAAGCTCGACTCCGGCAATGCGACGCAGTCCGTCGTCTCAGCTGAGACGATGAAGCAGAGCCACGTGCGCATCACGTTGTCAAAAAAAGACGGAGTTCAAAAGATGTCGGGAATAGCCATCGGGCAGTAACTGAATCCTGTGACAATTTCGACAGCTACGGGGCGGCGAATGGGGTGTGGGAGATGGAGTATTCGCCGAGGGAGCCGCTCAAGGTGATAAGGTCGATGGAGCGGAGAGCGGGGTGGTCGCCGGGCCGCAGAGGTCGGCGGTAGGTGAGGACGGCGCAAGAGTACGGGACGCCCTTCGACTTCTCCAGGTAGCGAAATCCGGCGGCCCCAGTGGAGCCTGCGTTGCAGAGAATCGTGCGCAGGGAGTTGGGCGCGGCGCGCGGCTCCCTCGTCTCGATGTAGTCGCGATGCTCATGCCCGCACAGGATCAGCGGCACTCGGTTCCAGAGCGGAGCCGCCTCCTCCGGGTCGTGCAGGGCGATGATGTCAGGAGGCGCGGGAAGCGACTGTACCACCTTAAGCAACTTGTCGCCGTTCGCCTGGAGAGTGCCCGTGGCGGCGTCCACACTGCCGACGCCTGGACGCTCTGAGGCTGGGTTTGGCAGACCGCATAGCGTCAGTCCTTCGGCGGTCATGACCTGGCCGTTAAGGATGGTGACGTTGGGTGCGGAGCGGAAGGCATCTGTTATCGCGTAAGAATCGTGGTTGCCCGCTATGAAAATGTAGGGGTAGGGCAGCTTCGAGACGCTCTGCACCATATAAGTCTCCGGCGGGCTGCCGAAGTCTGTCAGGTCGCCAGTGTCGACGATGAAAGCCACTTTGAACTGCGCGGCGACGTCCCGAACAAAGTTGAGGCCTGCGGCGTTGTCGTGGAGATCGGAGACGTGGAGGACCCGGAACGTCTCCTTGCCCTCGTCGGCAGTCGCTTCGCCGGGCAGAGCGG
>JANXLO010000148.1 GCA_025355115.1 Chthonomonadaceae bacterium | reverse complement strand
TCAAGAAATGGAAACGTTGGCTTGAAGCGTAGCCGATACTACTATTTCGCAATCGGTCTTAAGAGCGTCAGGAAGATAACGTAGAATCGGTCTCAATGAAACGCTCGTTTGGAGACCGCAATTTCGGCGACGCGAGGATTCAGTCCCTTGTCCCAAAAGTTCCCAAGCAGCGTCCGAATATCCTCCTCACTGGGCATGTACTTCTCAGGCGTGGGGGCTTTTCTGACTTCGTAATCCGCCCGGGGATCACGGCTGAGGTAATCGTTTTTGGCGCACCATTTGGTGAATACTTTGGCGCACACGCAGTCGTGCCGCAGAGTCATGCGGGAGTTTCCTGTGTCCAGTCGATGGCTCGGATACTCATCTATAATGCGTTTGCCAAAAGCTCCAAAGAAATGCCTTCGGCGTTCGCCATTTGATAAGCTGCGGAAGCTGTACTTTAGAAGTACCGTACGGTTTTCTCGGCGCGGGTGGCCTTCAGGTGGAGGAGAAAGGAGCGGTGAGCTCCTTCCCAGGTGGTGGGGAGTGTACCCATGACGTGCTGTTCCCATTGCATCCCGGCGGGACTGTCAGGCGTGACAGCAACTGCCAATAAGTATCAGGGAATATTAGGGATAAGATGGAGGCCGACATCCGGATTCGAACCGGAGACCTGCTGTTTACGAAACAGCTGCTCTACCGCTGAGCTATGTCGGCAAGGATTAAGGTGCGCATATTATGGCAGACTCAGACTTGTTTGTCAAGTTGAAATCGCCTTCCTGAGGCATGCATCGACTGGCTCTCTGCGCACTTATTCTAGATTGAATGGCGGCAGAAAAGGAGGAAATTGCCCCCGCACAAGTGCCGGTCCGGACCGGAATTTATAGTTGCTTTCAGCTGACCGGTATGCTATACTGAGCCTGCGCTCGGCGGGCCACTACCCGGCGGCAAGGACGAGTGCAGCATACTTTAGTTTCCTCGCTAATTTTTTCCTGGGAGATGATATCGATGCAAGACAGTGAGGCACCCGAAGTGACAGTCGTCGATCGCAGGCAGGCCAGCCAGACGTCTGAGGGCGCTGCGACAGCCGACCCGGACACAGAAGCGTCGAGGCACGAGCACAGCCCGTCTGCGCCCTCAACGGAGACCACCTCCTCCGGCGATTCGGTCGATGGTGAGGACGAGGACACCGAGACTGATCCGTTCGGTATGCCCGACCCTGCAATTCTTGTCGCAATGGCGGGAATGCAGACCACCACTCCTCAGTTCCTCACGCTGCTGCTGCCCGCAATAGATAGTCAGGCTAGACGAGCTCTTGGGCTGCTCGCCGACAACCGGACAGGAGAGCTCAATGTCGACCTGAGCGCAGCGCAGGTCGCTATCGACACGATTCAGTTTCTTCTGGGCAAGCTGGAGGCTGGGCTTTCCGTTGAAAATCACCGCGAGATGCAGCGGAGACTCAACGACCTGCGTCTGAACTTCGTCGCCAAGAGATAGGGCGACCCATGAAGCCCTGACGAGGCAGATCATAGAATCATGGATAAAGCAGCCAGAGAAGCAGGATTTCGCAAACTACAAGGTGAACTAGGGAAGAGCCTCGCCGACTGAGCAGAAATATTACTGGCTCCTAAGGTGAGGGATGGCATTCCAGCCTCGGGAGCAGTCTCATATGCCCGACAACTCTAGCGCACCCGCACCGTCCCCTACTCTCTCATCAGCGGGGAGCACCCTGCCTTTAGATGCTTCGCGGGCAGAG
>JANXLO010000116.1 GCA_025355115.1 Chthonomonadaceae bacterium | reverse complement strand
CCGGACTGCGGGTCGGCAATCAGCAAATCGAGGCGATTCTGCAGGCGTGGAATCCTCTGAAGCAGAAGGCGGCCATCCGGTGTCCACTGCATCCGTGCGATATAGATGTCCACGTCCGAACCGATATCCATCCAGCGCGTCGGAGGGATCGCTGTATTCTCGCCAGCCGCGGGCACCTCCAGCACCCCGATCCGCACGACAGGGTTCAGGTCTCCGGCTTTCGGATAACGCGTTTGCCGCGCCGTCTGGTGGAGATTATCATAGTCGGGAAGATCGATCCTCGGGACTTCCGTTTCGTCCTGCTGGAAGTAGGCGATGCGGCTGCCGTCGGGCGACCAGGCCCAGCCGTCTGCGATGCCCAGCTCCTCCTCATAGACCCAGCCGAGGCGTCCATTATAGAGTTGCGGACGAGCCGTATCCGTCAGCCGGGTCTCCGAGCCCGTCGTCAGCTCGAGCAGATGGAGATCGTCTGCACGCACATAACCAATCCTCAGGCCGTCTGGCGACCATTTGACGCAGCGATAGTCGTCTCGATCCGGCGTGACTCGCGATAGGGACTGCGCCTTCAAGTCATAAACAAACAGGGCGGAATCTCCCTGCGAGGCCCGGCGCGTGGGCAAAGCGGCGATCAGGACTCTCTGCTCGTCCGGCGACCACTGATATCCGGAAATCGGCAAAACTAATCTGCGTCGCTCGGCCTCCTGCTCTGTTTCCCTCTTGTCCGCGCTTCCTTCCAGTCTCATTGTCGCAGGCGCACGATCCGCCTCGGCCAACTGTAACGCGCTCTCCGGGATGACGACCGTTCGCCCGCCTGTCGATACATCGTACATCCAGAGAGTGTCGAATTTGCTGTCCGGGGCGCGATCCACATAGCTGAACCGCATGCTGTCGCTCATCCAGTGTGGCTGCTGGAGTCGGGCCGCCTCGAAAACCTTCTCTACATAGATGTCTTCCAGTGTAAGCGGCAGCGATTCGGCAGATTTCGCGTGTTCAGGTATCGTGTTTTCCATGCCTCTCCGATTCGACCTCACCGCCCTGACTTCCTGCCTTGCTCCCTCTTCGCCTCACGCCTGTCTGCCTGTTTTTGCTTGCATCGCGGACCGTGGATAAAGAAGTTTCGGACTAGATCACAGCATCAAACGTGGAAAGGTTCTCCGGGCATTGCCGGTGGTGAGGCGGGCCATTTCGTCGAAGCTCATGCCGCGCAATTCAGCCAGACGTTCGGCGACGAATCGAACATACGCGGGCTCATTGCGGCGACCGCGATGCGGCATGGGGGCCAGATAAGGCGCGTCCGTCTCAATCAGTAGAGTCTCCAAAGGGACTGTCCTAGCCGCTCCGCGAACATCTTCCGCATTTTTGAATGTGAGGGTGCCTCCAAATCCCAGCGCCAGACCCATTGCTACGGTCTGGTTCGCCTCATCCAACGTCCCAGCCCAGCAGTGCATCACACCGCCAAGCTCATCGGCTCCCTCCTCCGTGAGTATCTGCAGCGTATCCGCATAAGCCTCCCGGCAATGAATGACGACCGGCAACTGAGCTTCCCGCGCCAGCCGAAGCTGCGCCCGAAACGCGATGACCTGCGCCTCCCGCGGCGAAAAGTCGTAGTGGTAGTCTAGGCCGATCTCCCCGATGGCGACGACTTTCGGGTGATCCGCTAGCGTCCGAAATCGGGCTTCAGTCGCCTCGTCCCAATTTCTCGAGTCATGCGGATGAACGCCGATCGTCGCGAAGATTCCCGGGCCGTGCCGCTCGGCGATCTCGGTCGCCTGCTCGCTGCCTTCCCGCTCCGCTCCCACCACGATCATCTGCATGACTCCCGCCGCATGCGCCCGTTCGATGCACTCAGGGATATCCTCCGCGAACCGGGCATGGTTGAAATGGCAGTGCGTGTCTATCAGCATGAAGACCCCTCTCGCAAAAAGAGCGCTCCCGACCCCGAGGGGACGAGAGCGCTCCATTCGATTCTACAGAAATAGCCGTCAGGCAGGCTGCGCGTTGAAGAGCGAAGGAACCTGAGCGCGACGGCCACGCTCATCCGACTTCGCGGGCTTGATCGGGCTGTTCATCAGGCGGCGGAGGATAGTTCGTCCCCGATGAATGCGTGATCGCACCGTGCCTATCGACGAACCCATGGCTACCGCGATTTCCTCGTACGACTTGCCTTCGACATCGCAGAGCATCACCGCAGTCCGGAACGCTTCGGGCAACACCGAGAGTGCAGCCTGCAGGCGCTCGTCCATGACGGTGTCCATCAGATTGCGCTCCAGATTGGCATTCTCATCCGGGATCTGCAGCAGCAGGTTGACATCGCTCTCATCGTCTCCCACAGGCTGATCGAGAGAAAGCGGCTTCTGCTTGGGCTTGCGGCGCATCAGGTCGATGAAAAGATTCGACAGAATCCTGAAGAACCAGCTCTCGAACGGCAGCTGGCGGTTATACGTCGCGAACGAGCGGTAGGCGCGCAGGTAGGCCTCCTGCGTCAAATCCTCGGCGTCGTCGCGATTGCCGGTCATCCGATAGGCAATATTGTAGGCCTGGCGCTTCGTGCGCTCGACAAGTTTTTCAAATTCGGCATGGTCTCTGGCAGGCACCACCGCCGCTTCACCCGCATTGCCAGCTATCATGATTCCGCCTCCCTCTCGCGGTGATTCTAAGCAGACCGGCTGTCCAGCTCCGCCTGCGGCGAAACTGGAGTAGCGTGTTCCGGCTCCCTACACGGGCGGACCGGACTTTGGGGTCAATATTATGGTGACTGCATTTGAGCGGAAATGTGACGATCTTCATCCCGCGCTTCAGGGCACAGAGCGAACATTTCAGGGGGGCTGCAACTCTGCCTATCCGTGCACGGCTCCCTAGGAGTTCCGTCAGGTGCTAGTATAGACGCTTTGATGTACAGTTCGGTTTCACATGAGTGCAGCCGCAACCGGCGCAACTGCTGTCGCAGACAGACTCATACACTATTATATCAGCCGCCCCTGTTAAAATCAAGGAGACAGAGGAGATTCAGCCGGGCATCCCTGAGGCGGTCGAAAGTATTCGGACAGAGACAAAATTGAAAGATTGGGCCGTCTCAGCAGCCTTCAGTGAATGGTTTCAGCCATAGGGAGCGCGCCCAGATCAGTCACCTGCCCGCCCGTGGAGAGGATGCGAATCAAGAGGTGTCTGTCCCCCGCGTTCGCCATGCAGAAGGCAATCCCGCCTTTGAAGCCAAGCACCTCTTCCGCGCAGTCGGCGTCTATTTTGACTTTGAAGAAGAGCGGCATGACGTCAGGCTGAAACCTGCCGATGACTATGGGGGCGGCGGGACGGGCGCTCGCGCCAGGTGAATAGTCGAATACATAGCAGTTTTTTCTGTCGACGAGGCCGCGCCGCGTATAGAGGGCGATGACGGAGAACTGACGCGTGTTTGCCGCATTCACCCGCGCAGCGGCGGCCGCCGTGCGGGTCAGGAGGGCTATCGCCTCGATTGGAGTGACAAATTTTCGCTCAAGCTCGTCGCTCACTGCTCCGCAGAACTCCTCCGGCAGGTCGTTCAGCTCGTAGTAAGCCCCTTTGTCCGACACCACGACGCGCACGACGGCGTTTCGGTACTCGATCCCCTCTCCAACCATCTCCTTGATCGTGTTGATCATGACCTGGAAACGCTTCTGGTGCTCCGCGCGAATCATCGCGAGCTCCACCTTCTGCAGGGGATCGAGCTTGTCATCCATCGAGGGCGTCTGCCTCTCAGCCGTCGTCAGGCGGCGTTGACCAGTGCGACGATTTTGGCGGCGGCGTCCTGCATCGTTCCAGCGGGAATCAGGTGAGACTTAGCCAGTATGGCGGCCCCCTCCTCCGCTCGAGTACCCGCAAGACGCACGACGATCGGCACTTTGATGTCCATCACTTCGGTTGCGGCGATGACGCCCTTCGCCACCTCGTCGCAGCGAGTGATGCCCCCGAAGATATTGATGAGAACGCCTTTGACGTTCGGATCGG
Source organism: Chthonomonadaceae bacterium (assembly GCA_025355115.1). Classification (GTDB taxonomy): domain Bacteria; phylum Armatimonadota; class Chthonomonadetes; order Chthonomonadales; family Chthonomonadaceae; genus JANXLO01. Next base: position 2,212 of record JANXLO010000116.1, on the reverse strand, counting down.
AGAGAATGATCCCCAGACATTTCCGAACGCGGTCGGCCTGCGCGCCGCCGCCCACGTCCAGAAAGTCGGCAGGCTCGCCCCCCGCTCGCTTCACTTCGTCCATCGTGGCCATGGTCAGGCCAGCGCCGTTGCACATGATCCCGACATCGCCCCCAAGCCGGACGTAGGCGATCTCGTCCTTGCTCGCTTCAGTCTCGAGAGGATCCTCTTCGCTGACGTCGGCATACGCCGCGAACTCCGGGTGCCGAAACAGAGCGCTGTCGTCGATCTGAAACTTCGCGTCGGCGGCCAGAACTCTGCCGTCCGCCGTAACCGCGAGCGGATTGATCTCGGCGAGTGAGCCGTCGGAAGCGACGTAGCAGCTGTAGAGCTGGCGCAGGAATACCATCGCCTTGCTGATGACCGCCGGATCGAGCTTCGCGTCGTAGCAGACCTGACGCAGCTTGTAGTCGCTAAGCCCCTCCAGCGGATCGACCGGCAGGCGGGCGATCGCGTCCGGGTCCTCCTCCGCCACGGCCTCGATGTCCATCCCGCCCTTCGCGCTAACGATCAGAACGTCACGCTGCGTGTCGCGGTCGGGAACGATGCCGAGGTAATACTCCTTCACAATTTGAATCGGCTCCTCGATCATCACCTTAAGGACGGTAAGGCCCTCAGGAACTTGATGAGTCTTCAGCAGCATACCGAGCATCTTCTCGGCGATCTCCTCGGCCTCCTCAGGGCTATTGGCGACTTTGATGCCGCCCGCCTTGCCGCGCCCTCCGGAGTGAACCTGTGCCTTGATGACCCCGCGCCCGCCCAGCGCCTCGACGGCGGCCCGCACCTCCTGCGGGGTAGATGCGACGCCTGCGTTCTTTGGAACCGCGACGCCGTACTTTGCCAGCACCTCTTTGGCCTGGTATTCGTGTATCTTCATTCTAGAGTGCTGCTCCTTGGATTGAGTGAGTGAACGATGCTCCCTATTTCTTTCGTCTCGTCCGCTCGTAAATCCTGCCCCATCTGGTCTTCAGCCGCACTATTTCTATGTATTCGCTCGCTGCCTGCCCACATCTTGAAGAAGACAGCGAGCTTCCCCTCGACAATAGGCTCGCGAGCGAACAGGGTAGAATAGCTGAACAATTCTGCCTGGATAGCCTCTCTGCTGATTTTTACTTGAGGAGTTGTCATGAGCAAAACTTCTTCACACCATCAAAGTCTCTCGCGACGTCGTTTCCTGGGCGGCGCAGGCGCTCTTGCTGTTTTACCGTGCGGGCCGCTCCGCACGGAAGACGCCGTCGAGGCGCCTCCCTCTGGAGGTCAGCGCAAGCTTCGTGTGATCGTCACCGGCGGACATCCTGGTGACCCGGAGTACGGGTGCGGCGGCACCATCGCACGCTACACGGATATGGGGCATGAAGTTACGCTTCTCTATCTCAACCGTGGCGATCCGTCGGAAACGTCCTCGCGGCCCGCCAATAGCGTTCGAGTGAAGGAGGCGGGCAAGGCGTGCGAGATACTGCGTGCGCGCCCGCTATTCGCGAGCCAGATAGATGGCCATGCCATCATCGATGCGGCGCACTACGGGCAGTTCCGCAAGCTTCTCGAGGCCGAACGGCCAGACGCAGTCTTCACGCACTGGCCTATCGACAATCACGCCGACCATCGGGCCATGTTCAATCTCGTCTACGATGCCTGGCTCCAGATGGGGCGCAAATTCGCCCTCTACTACTATGAGGTCTCGACGGGAGAGGACACTCAGCAGTTCGCTCCGACCTCCTATGTGGATATCTCCAAAACGGAGCCGCGCAAACGGCTTGCCTGCTACGCCCATGCCAGCCAGTCGCCAGACAGCTTTTATGCTCTTCAGGAGATGGTCGCAAAGATGCGGGGCATCGAGAGCGGGCACAGGCAGGCGGAGGGCTTTATTCGCCACGTCCAGAGTCCAGAATTCGCGTTACCGCCGAGTGATTGAACGGCAAACGGGCGACTCTCACCCAGAGGAAAGCAGAAACAGATGAAAATTAATAGGTCAAAGGCAGGTCTGGTTGCCGCGCTGATGCTTGCGCTTGGCACAAGCGCGCTTCTGCAAACGGCAAAGCCACAGGCTAAGAGGTCGCCCCCGAGCGCACCGGCCACCAGGCGGATTGCGCAGAAGGTGCCCTTCTTGCAGGCAGCTTATTTGTGGACTCAAGCGACGGACACCGACATGAGCGGCAACGGTGATTGGGGCATG
>JANXLO010000034.1 GCA_025355115.1 Chthonomonadaceae bacterium | reverse complement strand
CTAATCTGTGACCCTCCGACGGCTCTGCCGGCATGGGAAACTTACGCAGTGGCAAGTGCGGCTTGCAGTTCGCAACGTCATCGTGTGAAACGGATCTCCTTAAAGATATGTCCGAGCTTCAATCTGCCCAGCGCCTACACTCCGAATGCTTTGTCAATCCAGAGGCTTTGGGCCTCCTCTTCGCTTACATTCTATTAGACATAAGTGCGGGTCCTTTGGTTTCACTCATATCGCGCTTTTTTTCACAGACTATCTTGGACAGGAGGACTCATTGCTAAGGACGAGAATCCGAGATGGAGGTTCACTTGTGCTCTAAACCCATTTGAGGCCTCGAACGTAACGCTCTGGCTTGACTTCGCCTTTGCGGAATGGTAAGATGAAACGGACGGTCTCACTGTGAGACGTGAACAGTTTGGGTATGAATTGGGTCAAACGGAGCGGAGGGCACTACTCATGAAATGCGGACGATGTTCGGCGGAGGTTCCCGCACAATCACAATTCTGTCTGCGATGCGGAACGCCTCTGCGCGGCCCCGCCCCCGCCTCTGCCAACCCCGTCATGCCAGTGGCTTCTCCGTCGATTTCCCAGAGGCCAAAAGCTGCCAATGGCCCTGTCATCGCTATTGTGACTGTTTTGCTTCTCGCTGTCATGAGTCTCGGCGCTATGTTCTTGTTCCAAAAAACGGGGAAGTCGGAGGACGGAAAACTGGTCAGTGCGCCCGCGAATGCAGGCGCTGGAGGTCTCGTACAGAAGCCCGCTGAGGCCAATCCAGGCGGCACCGTTCAGGCCCCAGCCGAGACGAAGCCGGCGGGCGTCGTTCAGCAGCCAGACACAACCCAGCCATTCCCCGCCGACATTGACGACTACCTTAAATTTCTAAAGCGCATCGAGCAGAAAAAACAGACCCTTATTCGCAAACAGACGGGTGATGCGCTCCTGATGCTGACCCAGGCGAAAGGCCTCTCGGGCACCATCGAGGAAAAAGACTACAACGACGCCTTCAAGAATATGAACGACAATATGCGGAAGAACTCCGCAGAGTGGAACGAGCTTACTCAGGAGTTCAACAGCAAGCAGCCGCCCTCCTCCTGCGTCGACCTGCGCAATAAATTTCTCGATCAGCTAGGCAAAATACAGGCCTCCATTTTCGCCGTTAACGACGCCCTGGCGCACGTCCAAACTGATCCCAGCAGTGTTCTCCACAGCCTCACGCAGATGCAGGGCAAGACTTCGGCAGACGTGGATACCTCCATCGAAGCCGCTGACAGCGCGCTCGCCGATGTCTGCGATAAGTATCGCTTGAAAAAGGATTTCGACATTCGCGGCGACTCAGGTTCCTCCGGTCTACTACGCTAAGGTAGGCATGGAGTAGTTCAGGGGGTGCCGTGTTGCCTCGCCTCTGCTCCGCTGGTCTGAGCCTCCGAGGCCAGCGACAATGGCGGGAGTCCTTGCCAGAAGCGATAGAGTTGCGTGAGGGTCACGATGGCGAGCGCTGTGAGCGGAGCCGCGAACAGAACTCCCCACAGATGACCCACCTCCAGTCCCGCGAACAGAACGAAAAGCACCAGCACCTCATGCAGGCCGAGCGCGGCTCCGACCAGCCGCGGATAGAGAATCTTCGATCCTATCTCGTTGATGATGATGAACAGTAGCAGCACGGCTACCACACGGACTATCGGCGACATGAAGTGACCGCCGGGCGTGAGTGCGGCCGCCACCATCGCGGGCACCGCGCCAATGTACGGGCCGAATACGGGGATCAGAGAGACCACCACAACGAACATCCCGATCAGCAGCCAGAGATGGACGCCTAGAAGCGCGCAGGCCGCTGCCGCCATCGCCCCCATGACCACCGCCAGCAGCAGTTGCCCCCGGACGAAGCCGCCCAGAATTCGGTTGACGTCCGATTGCCACTGCTCGACGTAGGGCCGAAACCGATGATGCAGCTTGGTGTTCATGCTCTCGCGCATCTCTGTGCTATAGATGAGGAAATAGAGCGCGATCAGTAGGACGATCAGCCCCTCCACTAGCGATTTCGAAATCCCCTCCACAATGACCACAGTGTTTTTTGCCACTGCCTCCCCCCAGGACTTCACCCCTGGAGGCGGATTGTTGAGAGTGTTCGTCAGGCTGACATGGAGACCACGTCCGTTCAGCCAAACCTCCAACTGTGTCAGCATCTCGCGACCTCGCGCCTCAATGGCGACGTGATGCTTCCCGAGAAACTGGAGCTGATGATTGAGCTCCTTCGCCACAAAGAATCCCCCGCTGACCAGGATCAAAATTAGTCCGCTATAGACTGCCAATACTCCGACCCAACGTGGGGACTTTCTGCCGCCGGATCGTGTGCGGGCCATTTCCACCAGCGGCCCAAACGCATAGGCGAATAGCCCGCCCAGCGAGAATATCAGCAAGGTGTGGCCGACATAAGCTAGCAGGCGCACCGACACCCCGACGAAAAGGATCAGCATCAGGACAGTCGTCACGACGGTCAAAAGCGACACCCAGTGACGCATAGTGACTCTCTCACTTAGATGCTCTCTTGTACCCGATTTGGGCGGTTCTTCAGGATGTTCAGGCGTCTCCATAGATAGCTCTCCTTCGAAATTAGACGTGGCAACTAGCCACCGATGCGGCGACTTTATTAACGATTTGGGGCACTGCGCTTTTGTAGCGTGTACTGCTTTCAGGGTGTTTTCGCACAGCGAAAACCGGTGTCATTTCAAGTGTCGGCGGTGCCTTCGAGAGCGCGGTGGTACGTGCGGCATGAGCGTTCGCCGTACCCCACCGCGCCGCCGCGCAGAATGCGCTGATCGGGATTGCCGTTGTAGTTGCCCTGCACCCACTCCCAGGCGTTGCCCGCCATATCGACGCAACCGTACGGACTGACGCTCGCGGGCACCGAGCCGACAGGCTGAGTTCGGGCTGGTCCGATGAAGCAGACTTTGCCATTTGGCGAGTGAGGCGGCGCTACCGCTGTCTCCTTTCCGCGATGCGCCCGTTGCGCCACGAGCTTGGGGTTCCACTCGTTGCCCCACGGATAACGGCGTCCGTCCGTGCCTCGTGCCGCTTTCTCCCACTCCGCCTCTGTCGGCAGCCGTTTGCCGGCCCATTTCGCGTAGGCTTCGGCCTGCGCCGCTAAAATATTCGTCGCAGGCAGGCTCTCCAGCCCAGGCGAGAAGCCGTGGGTCGGATCAAAGCGATGGTACTCCGCGTTTGTCACTTCGTGAACGTCTATGTAGTAGGATGCTACGAAAACGCGGCGCATCGGCTTCACGTCTTCATCGGCGTCCGCGTCATCTGTGCCCAGCAAGCAATCGCTGCCGGGAACCGCAACCATGCCTGAAGGCGTATGGGTACGCAATGCGTCCGTCTGCGCTCTGGTCGGAAGCTGAGGAGTATTCAGACGTCGAAGGCTGGCCCCTGCTGCGAGCAATAGGACAAACACGATCGAGAGCAGCCAGCGTTTTCGTCGGAGCATAGTTTCGGTTCCTTTTCTCTGTGCAACGGTCTATTCTACGTGTGCAGTGGAGATTCCGCACCCTGGCCATAGGCATCAGCAAAACTCCGGCGCGAAGGCAGGAATCGTTGACATCGTGCCCGAATAGTGTGATAATACAGACCGGGAATCAAAGACTGGTTCCCTGCTTGTGGTAGCGTCGGGTGTCACAGGCGCGTCCTTCATATACAGGAAGCAGAGCAAGCGAATTCGCTCCTGCAATGGCTTTAAGATTTTACAGTGAGACGCTGCGAGGCGAAGTGCCGAACGGCCCGCAGACGCTGTCGGTTTTCGGGAAAGCAGAGAACGCGCATACCGAACCTGCGCGCAAGAAGGAGACAGGGTGTCATGAACGTGTTCACACGCTTTTTCCGCTATTTGAGGGGGCTGATTAACGGCAACCTGGACAAATGGGAAAACCCGGAAATCATCATAAACGAAGCCGTTCGGGAGATGAAAGAGAACCAGATAAAGAATCGCGAGCTCGCGGTTCAAGCCATCACTCAAAAGAACAATCTCCAGCAGGCCGTCGACAGCGAAGAGCGCCTGGTCGCTGAATTCGAGCGCAAGGCGACGCTGGCGCTGCAGAGCGGCAATCGCGAGATCGCCAAACAGTTTCTAAGGGAGAAGGCGAGTCACGAGCAGACCCTGGAAAGCATGCGCGCTAACCTGGCCTCGGCGATCGAAGCGTCCGAAAAAGTCAAGATCGCGATCAAGAACGAGGAAGACCGCATCCGCATCCGCACCTCCGAGGCTCTGGCCCTGAAAGCCAATATGAAGCAGGCGCAGATACAGATTCAGATCAATAAAGCCCTCGATCAGTTTCAGTTCAGCGAGAACGAGAATCAGTGGTCTTCCGCCAAGGACCGCATCACTACCATGCAGTCCGAAGCGAGCGCCAGAGCCGAAGTCGCCAACACGAGCATGGACTCAAAACTACGGGAGATGGAGTATTCGCAGATGGACGCGCAAGCCGACGATGCGCTGGCTAAATTGGAAGAGAAGCTCGCTCTGGGCGGCTCACCTGCAACGCGTTACACGACCACCAATGTTCAGCAGATGCAGACCCTCGGTGGCAACGGCGCGACGGCGAGCAGTGGGAGCGGGGGCAACGGCTCTAGCCCGGTTGCGGAGACCGATCTCGACAAGCAGTTGCGTGAGCTAGAAGAGAAGCTGGGCAAGCGCTGAAGCGGAGTCAATGCATGAGTATTCCCGAACGTTTTTACAGAATTGCCAGGCATAAGTTCTCTGAAATCCGCGATCGCGTGGACAGATGGGACGATGAGGCTCACGAGGCGGACGCCGCGGGGCTGAGCAAGGTCGAGTCCCGCGTCGATGCGAGCCGCGAACTCAGGGAGGCGATGACAAACCCGTCACCTAACCGACCCGACATCGCTCCTAAGCCGTTGGGCAGCCCTTCGATCCGCACTCATGACGAAATCAGGAGAGGGGCCTCGCCCGCCCCTGTCGCGCAGTCCTCGCCTCAACACGACCCTCTTCTCTCCCACTATCGGCTGCTCGGAGTAGAGCCGGGCACGGAGTTCACCGAGGTCTACTCCGCCTACAACAAGCTGGCCGCCAGATGCGATCCTGCCCGGTTTCCGGTCAATTCTCAGGAGGCCAAAGAGGCGGAGCGCATCCGCACTCGGCTGGAGGACTCCTATAAGGTACTACGGGATGCCCTCGACTCGACCGCCCGCCGGTTCGATCTGCTGGAGTTCGACCCTCCCGCCCCCAAATAGGCACCAGTGACGCCTGAGACGCAAGTAAGGAAGCCTACGCAATGCCTCGACCTTCGAAACTGACCCACTCTGAGCTTCAGGAGCTGCTCTCCGCACTGGAGGGTTGGGAGCTTATTGACGGGAAGCTGCACAAAACTTTTGCCTTCATCGATTTTTCAGAGGCATGGGGCTTCATGTGCCGCACGGCGCTGATCGCAGAGAAGATGGATCACCACCCCGAGTGGTTCAATGTCTACCGCACCGTCCGCGTCGACCTGACCACCCATGACGCAGGCGGCGTCACCCGCCTCGATATCGAACTGGCGCAGAAGATGAACGCGCTGGCCCGCTAAAAGCCCTCCTATGGAACTTCCCATCTATCTCGATCACTCCGCGACCACCCCCGTCGCGCCCGCAGTCCTTGCGGAGATGCTGCCCTACTTCACGGAACGATACGGAAACTCCTCCGCTCTCTACGGCGTCGGTATGGCGGCTCGAGAAGGCGTCGAGCAGGCCCGCGAGAGGCTCGCTGACGCGCTTAACGCCGCCCCCGACGAGATCGTCTTCACATCAGGCGGCACGGAATCCGACAACATGGCTCTCCGCGGTGCGGCGGAGGCGAACCCCCTGCGTCGTCACATTCTCACCTCTCCCATAGAGCATCATGCTGTGCTGGAGCCGCTTGAGCGGCTCCAGCATCTAGGCTATAATCTGGAGTTTCTGCCGGTGGATTCGGACGGGCGAGTCGATCCGGATGAAGTAGAGCAACGCCTGCGCTCGGATACCCTGCTCGTCTCCGTGATGCATGCGAACAACGAAATCGGCACCGTCCAGGACATCACATCTATCGGAACCCTTTGCCGTGAACGCGAAGTGCTATTCCACACTGATGCCGTGCAGTCGTTCGGCAAGCTTCCGATCGATGTGCGGAAGATGCGGATCGATCTGCTCAGTCTCTCCGGTCACAAGCTCTATGCTCCCAAGGGAGTCGGCGCTCTTTACGTGCGGCGCGGCGTCACGCTCGCAAGGTTCATGGAGGGCGGAGAGCAGGAGCGAGGGCGGCGCGGAGGAACTCTGAACGTTCCGGGGATCGTAGGACTGGGTGAGGCGACCAAATTAGCACATGAGCAGATCAATTCGGAAAGCGAGCGTCTAACGGAGCTCCGGGAGTGGTTTTTCGAGCGGTTGACCGCAACGATCGACGGAGTGCGCATTTGCGGTAGCCGTCTGAATCGCATGCCGAATAACATCCATTTCTGTCTGAAAGGCGTCCAGGGCGAGCCAATACTTCTAGCTCTCGATGCGGCTGGGATCTGCGCATCCGCAGGCTCCGCATGCGCCGCGGGCAGCACGGAGCCCTCGCATGTGCTCAGGGCGATAGGGGTCTCCCGGGATATTGCTCGCGGTGCGCTGCGCCTCACCATGGGCAGCAGCACAGATCGAGCCGGGCTCCAATACACCCTGGAGACATTGGCAATTAATGTCTGTAATCTTCGGCAGCTTTCCGGCGAACTCCAGGCCGTAGTGTAGTCGGATCGCCATTTGCGAGCCATGCGATACGACGCACGGATTTGCACACAATCGCTTTTATGCCAGAAGATGAATCTAAGGCTGTTGAAAAGTTTTTTTGGAGAGCGCAACTAAAACCGCTTGACAAATGCGCAATGCTGTCTTATAATACGCTAGAGAGCTATCTTATCCGGCCCGACAGCCCATTATAAACCTAATGACGAATTGCGCGGACTGTCCTTTGGCCAGTCTGTGAAAAATAGTACGTAGTTACCCATATCTGAAGCACGCCACCGCATACGAGACATCGAACGTCGAAGGAGAGGAGTGGCATTCATGAATACAAAGTCCGCTGTTCTGGACAGAACTCAGAGCCGAGCACGCGATGCCCGCCTTTTAGCGCGCCCCGTCGAGCCCGAGGCAGCCGAAGAAGAGCCGGATGACTCTTACGATAACGAGCCCAGCGACGACCTGATGACTCTGTTTGAGAGCGACGTCGTGGTCGAAGCCGCGGTCTATCAGGAGGAGTCGGCGGCCTCAACCGGAGAAGATGCGGACATCAGAACAGGCGGAATGCCTCATTTGATGCATGAGGAAAACGACAGCCACCGCAACGAGGAGAGCCTCCAAGTTTGGATGAGCCGCGCCCGAGGCGCACAGCTCCTCACCGCTGATGAAGAGATCCGTCTTGCTCGCGCCGTGCAACGCGGAGACAAGCAGGCCAAGGACAAACTGACCGAGGCGAACCTGCGCCTCGTGGTCTCCATCGCCAAAAAATACAGCGTGCGCGGCATTCCCCTTCCCGACCTTATTCAGGAGGGCAACATCGGCCTCATCCGCGCCGTCGAGAAATTCGACCCGAGCAAGGGCTACCGCTTCAGCACCTACGCGACCTGGTGGATCCGACGCGCCATCGCCCGTGCCATCATCAATCAGGGCCGCACCATCCGCATTCCGGTCTACGTCGCCGAGATCATCCATAAGCTTGTAAAAGCCTCCAGCCGTCTCCGCCAGCAGCTTCTCCGCGACCCCACCGTCGAGGAGATCGCCCGTGAGCTCGAAGTGCCAGTGGAGCGCGTCAATGAGATCATGCGAATCGCATTGGAGCCGCTCTCCCTCGAAACTCCGGTAGGAGAGAAGGACAACAGCCAGCTCGCGGATTTCATCCAGTCGCAGACCGCGGTCTCCCCCTCGGAGGCCACGCTGAACCTGATCCGTCGCGAGCAGATCGAAGAGGTGCTCGACCGTCTGACTCCTCGCGAAAAAGAGGTTCTGCGCATGCGCTTCGGCCTCGACGATGGCTATGCCCGCACTCTCGAGGAGGTCGGCTGTCGGTTGCACGTTACCCGCGAGCGAGTCCGGCAGATCGAGCTTCGCGCCCTGAAGAAGCTGCGCCATTTCGGCCCCAGTGAACTAATCCGACAGTAAGTGTCCCATTACAAACAAGATGCAAGAAATGACAGGTGTTGAAAACACCGTCAAAGAAAAAACAAGCGTCTTTCAGATGGAGATGCCCTGAGTGAAGATCGGCGGAGCATGGGCACGGCGGAGTGAACTCCTCCGTGCTTCTTTTTGTCCCCAGGTACGACCTTAATCGAAACGCCAACTGTCCATAATTTAGCTAATCGCCTGCGTTTTGGCTGTGCGCTACTTCCGCTCGTAGTCTGTGGAGGAGGAGCTGCGGCCGCTCAGACCCCGACAGCTCCTGCTCAGCCGCCCGGTGCGCCTCCCACTACGGCTAAGACTGCTCCGCCTGCCGTCCCCTCGTCCGATATATCTCCTCAAAAGAGTGCCGCTGATTCTTCAGCCCCTCCCTCGTCGACGGATAGTCCTCCACCTGATCGCCCTGGCCAGCTTGTGCCCGAGATTCGGGTTGGCAGCCTCGACTTATCGGATAGCCAGGGCGGCATCAGTGCCAGTGGAGGTGTTGAGGTGACTTACGCGGGCACGAAGGTGACCGCGGACAAGGTTGTGGGAAACATCCATCGGGAGCTGGTGCTGAGCGGCAATGCGAAGCTGGAATCGCACGGTGCGACCTCCTATGCCGAGGCAATTCACGTCTATCCGCTCACCCGATCATTTCGCCTTGACAATCCACGCGGTGTCCTCGATCCCTCGCTGCTCCAGAATCGCATTTTAGATCCTCTCTATATCACGGGCGGAGAGTTCACCGGCAGCAGCACAGGGTATAGTTTCGCCGACCACATCACAGCAACGACCTGCATCGATGTGAAGCATCACTACGAGTTTCGCATTAAGGATGCGGAGCTGTTTCCCTACAAAAAGCTGGTGATGCATCGCGTGGGTGTCTATCTTTTCGGCGTAAAGCTAGTCACAATCCCCTATATAGTCGTGCCTCTAGATGTGCGTAAGCCCGATTCACGCCGCCCCCGAACCGATTATCTGCCGGAGTTTGGACAAAACACGAAGGAGGGCTATTACGCTCGCGTCCCCTACGCTTTTGCCGAAGGCACGGGTGCGGGAACGTTCGTTCGTCTAGACCTCACTCAGAAGCTTGGCGAGGGCTATCGGATCGAGCAGGCGTATCTGGCGGGCAAACAGGGCAGCGGGTTCGACACCTCAGAAATCTCTCCGCAGAGCGGCGGATTCACGGGAGCGACCACGGGAACTATCGCCACCGCGTATGGCTACGGCAACGTTCGTCGGTTGCCGGGGCTGGGAACCGGACTTGGCCCGCAGGATGGCGGGATCTTCGCCATGCAAGGCTACTTCGCCGACGGCTTCGATCGCAACTTCAACGCGAGTTATAAGCATCAGCAGGGTATCGGAGGGAGCAATCGGTTCGGGCTGACGACGGAGGTGCAGCGGGACAGCTTCTACGTTGGCGATAATCAGAAATCCTCAAACACGCGCTTTAATTTCAATCACGCCGACGCCGCGCATGGTGTGCAGGGCGATTTGACTCTTGGGATGACCAGTACGGCGCAAACCGGGCAGTTCTCCAGCAGCACAAATCAGCTGACTGGCAACCTGCGTCAGGCTTTCGACTTCGATTCACACGGATCCAATCGCAACTCACTGAGCTATTCGTTGGACCTCAATCGATACCTGAATACCTCCGACACGTTCTCGAGCCGTACAGCGAAGCTCGATTCTCAATTTCAGTTTCAGCACGTCGCTCGCGATTACTCGTTCTCCATGGAAGCCAACAAGGACACGAAGATTGGGCCACAATCAGGCAACGGGAATTTCGGATCACTGGAGAAGCTGCCGGAACTCAAGTTCAGCACGGACACCTACAACTATCGTGGAGGTTTCCTCCACTCACTGCCGTTACGTATGGACCTGGGCATTGGTCGCTACTCGGAACCTAGTCATAACTTCACCAACGACCGGTTCCTGATGGGATTCACGGTGCAGGAGGTCGCGCTTCTGCGCGGGCGCACGGAGATTGTGACGAGCGGCGGCTTCGAGCAGAGAGTCTACACCGACAGCGCAGCGCAGTACATCACGCGCAATACCACACGCCTCCGCCAGCATTTGGGCGGGCGTTCCGGCTTCGATGTGAACTACAATTATGAGCAACCAGAGGGCGGCACTCCGTTTCAGTTCGATGTGTTCGGAAAATCCCACAACATCACGGCAGAGGCGGGCTACGTCGATGACCAGCATTTTCAGTTCACAGCACGGGTTGGTTATGACCTGCTTGGCCAGACCTTCGGCCTCGCGGCCCGGCCCTTTCAGACGCTGTCGACGCGCATGATGTACCGACCCAATCACGATCTGCGCTACGACGCCCTCGCCACGTACGACCCCAACACCGGCACCTTCATCTCCTTCTCGAATAGCCTGAAAATTCGCGCGCGCAACGATTTCGCCGTCGATTTGGTCGGGCGCTACGATCCGATGCTTCACAAGTTCAGCCAGATAAACACACAGTTCGATCT
>JANXLO010000768.1 GCA_025355115.1 Chthonomonadaceae bacterium | reverse complement strand
GGAGCTGGCTCTGGGTGCTGTTTTAATGACAGCAGCGGAGGCCATCTACCTGTGGAAGCCCGGCCGAACCAAGATCCCGCGATGGCTCAAGTATGTCACCGTCTTCGGCGACATGACGTTCATCTCCATCGTCATCACGCTCACGGGCTACACGCACAGCCCCTTCTTCTTCGTCTACTTCGTCTTTCTCATCTCGAATTGCCTGCGTTACGGCCTGCTGATGAGCCTGTTCGTCGCAGGCGTTTTCAACGTGCTCTACGTCTTCGTCCTCGGCTTTGCGCCCGAGGCGGAGCGACAGGCATCGGTGCTGGGAGGCGAGGGCCTGAAGATAGTCGCGTTCTGGGGTGTCGCGCTCTACGGCGGAGCGATCTCTGCCCGTATTCGCCGGCAGGGAAGTCAACTGCGCGTCTACGAGGAGACAATTCGTGAGCAGCGTGCGCGGATCGCCTCCCTCACCGCGCCGCCTCCGACGGCGGAGGAGGCCGACATATGACTCCGGATGATCCTGGCGTCGAGCGACGTTCCCATCTACGCAAAGTCCGTTTTCGCGGCAAACTGCTCTGGCTCAGTCTTGGGGGTGCACTGATCGGCGGGGTGGGACTGTTCGTTGTGACAGGCCTCGCGAACTCGCCCTGGCTCTTTCTGCTCTACCCCCTCCTCATCGGGCTCCTGCTCATCTCCCTGCTCGTCCTGGCTTTGCAGTTGCTCCAGCGTTTTTAGGCGCCAGTCAGTTCGGCGCCTCTCGCTGTGCAGCGCTGAGCACCGTGACTGGAAATCCGATACGCCTGCGAGCCTCTTCGGTCAGCGCGTGCATGCTGGTCTCAAGCTCCAGGCGAGCGGCCTCTAGCTCCTTATCTCTGGCTTTCGACGACACGACGATTGGCTCTCCGATGACAATTACGGCGCGGGCGAAGGGCCAGGGGATTTCAAAGCGATCCCACTGATCCAGCTCAAACCCACCGGAGATCACGACGCCCAGCGGAATCAGCACAACATCCGCCTTCTTCGCGAGGAAAGTCGGCCCTGCCTTAGCCCGATATATCGGCCCCTGCGGCCCATCCGCCGCGATCACTGACCCGGTGCCGCTCCTCAAAATATCCACGAACTGCATCACGCCCCGCGACTCACTCTTAAACTGCGAAGCATCCAGCACCCGATATCCCATTCGCTCTATGAATCGCAAAGTCCACCACCGGATCGCCTGGAGATACTTCTTATAGTTTGGGTCACGGGCGTGGGAGGCGTAGAGGCAGAGGCGCTCGTCGCGGAATGCGGCCATGGGAATCATGCCCTGACCATGCCATATCACCAGCAGAGGATTGCGCCCTGCGCGCTTCACCTCCTTGAATTTCTCCATTCCGTAGACCCGAACATCAAGGGTGCATTCGAAGAACAAAAAAGCCTCGACGATGAGTGTGGTCGCGAGATAGAATCCCCAGCCGCTTATCTGTGCAGCCAGCCTGCGGAGAGGAGCAGGCAAAAGGGGACGGGCCTCCTGAGGAGGAGCGTTCGTCTGTTCGGCGGAGGGAGGGGCTTCTGGTAATGTTTCCGACACGTCGGCGGTTCTCCGGGAGCGAAAAGCGGGCCATCGGCCTGCTGTACTGAGTATTCGCCATCGGAGCGGGAACACCTGCCTGTTTTACAGAATCACGGCCTGAGTTTTTTTGCGGGGAAGACGCACCGAGAAGACGCTGCCTTTTCCGGGCGAGCTCTCGCAGGTAATTTCTCCCACGTGAAGCTCGACGAGGTGCTTGACGAGATAGAGGCCAAGGCCAGTGCCGGGGATGTTGCGGATCTCGTCGCGCTCCACCCGCTCGTACTGCCGGAAGAGCCGGGACGCCTGCTCGTCCGTCATGCCCAGGCCAGTGTCCTGCACCTGGAGAACGATGTGGGAGTCGCCGTCCGCTTTCGCCACGAGCGTCACGGTACCGCCATCGGGCGAGTATTTGATGGCATTGCTCAGGAGGTTCGACAGCACCTGATTAATTTTATCTTCGTCCGCCTCTATGGAATCGGGCATATCATCAGGTACATCAAGATCAAGCTGATGCTTGGGCGTGACGTATTTATAGAAGCGATGGCGACGAACCAGCTTCTCCAGCAGAGGGCGAAGCTGGAACTCATGGTAGGCGACGGAGAGCGGGCGGCCCGCCTCCAGTCGCGACACATCCAGGAGCTCGTTGATCATATCGAGAAGCCGGTCGGAGTCGGCCTCGATGGCCTCATAAAATTCATCCCGGACATCGTCGCCCAGTGTGCCTTCTGTATCCTGCATCAGCGTCTGGACATATCCCCGAATCGTCGTCAGGGGATTGCGGAGCTCATGAGCTACGAATCCGATGAAATCGGACTTGAGGCGACTGGCCTCCTCCACCGCGAGGCGTTGCGTCGCCTGTTTGTGAAGTTCGTCATGGAGTCGGAGTCGCTCCTCGAGGGAGCGGCGCAAGTTGTCGTAGAGGCGGGCGTTCTCGATTGCCACGGACGCCTGATTTGCGAAGGCGGACAGCATGGAGAGATGGTGATCGGTGAACACTGCCGTTCGAATTCGGTTGTCGAGGTAGATGATGCCCAGAAGCCGGCCTTGCGCGATCAGAGGTACACACAGCACGGAGCGCAGGTTGGCGAACTGTACACTCATCGCGGCAGCGAAACGGGGATCGTCCATGGCGTTCACGGATACGACCGCCTCCCTCGTCGTGAGCACATTCTGGACGATTGTGCGGCTGATCTCAGCGCGGTTTGTCTGATCTCGCTCGGAAAGCGTCGCTTCGATGGCCTCCCGGTCGATGTTGCGCACGGCTTCACCGACAAATCGGCCTGTCTCCATGTCCACCAGAAGGATGAAGCCGCGCTCCGCGCCGACAAATGCGATCACCTGCTCGATTGCGGTCTCCAGCACCTGATGGAGGTCGAGGCTGGAGTTCAGAAGCTGACCTAGCGTCAGCAGGGTGGCCAGGTAGTCGTTCGGCTCCGGCGTGGAAGGCGTCGCACCCGTCATATTAATTGCATCCTTTGTTCTACAGTTCTACAGTTACTGACGCACCTTGCGCCCCTCCAGTTCCTTTTCAGTTCGGTCGATTCGCTATGGCGTTGCCCGGGATGGTTGGGGAGATAGGCACGAGCAGGTTCGACGGCGGCGGGGAGTAGTGCAGGAAACGAACGATCACGTCATTCTGAAGTATGTCCTTGCCCTCAATCTGAACGTGATTCTGCTGTAATGTTGTCACGATCTGATCACGGAAGTCGTGTAGCAGCGCGAACCTATTGTCGATCGAAACGTCGCTCACCGACTTGCGGGTAGAGACGGGCAACGGGAAATTCGTCGGCAGGCCCGAGAGCGGCCTGACCGGTGAGAGGATGAGCAGCTTGACTTCGCCTGTGCCCGGCCCGCGTAGGCGCAGAGTAATGTCAGTGAAGAGATTGTGCTGAGTCATGGCAGGCACGTGCGTCTCAGTGTTG
>JANXLO010000758.1 GCA_025355115.1 Chthonomonadaceae bacterium | reverse complement strand
TTGCAGCAGCGGTGCTGGGGGCAGGCGCACAGTACTTGTCCTGGCCCCTATCCGGCCACCTCACCGTCGCGATGACCGTGGCGATCCAGGAGTGCGCCAACCGACGCAGCAAGCCTGCGCTTCGCGGCTTCGCACTGGCTCCAGTTGTCTTTTTGCTGGTTATACGAACCTTCTTTCCGCAGACACCCCTGATGGGGAGCACCTTCAACACGCTCTCCGGCCTCTGTTTCGGTGGCGTTCTCGGGGCATTGCCCCTGCTTCTGAAAGCGTTCGCCCCCCTTGATGGCTAGCCCGTTGACGCCAGTTATGTCGGCCAAATCTAAGCGGAGGCAGCAGATAGCACCGGGAGACAAACACGACGTGTTTTCGATGATAGGAGAGGACGATAATGAAGCTCGCGAAACAGCATTTGGTCGTGGCGGCAGTCATGATCTTCAGCTCGACCATTGCACTATCCCAGGGGAAGCCGCCAATGCCCTACTTTGAACAGGAAGTCAAGGCGTCTGATCCGATCCGCGCCGAGCAGGTGAAGGAGATGGACGGGTACATCGCCGCTCTCAAAGTCGACAGCAGTCGACTGCATTCCCTGTTTACACCCGACTACTCCTCTCCAAAAGCTTACGAAGCCTCCACGAAGCGTCTGCGGCAGGCGTTCGCGGACAGCATCGGCTATCCGCCGCCTGGTAAGCCCGATGTCGCCGATGCGCCGTCGTTCACGATGATGGGTGAGGACGATATCGGCACATACTATCGGGCGCGGATCTCGGTGCTGCCAGGCGTCCATGCCGACGGGATCTACATCGTGCCGAAGGGACTGAAGGGCCGCGCGCCTCTGGTCATATCGATGCATGGCGGGGGCGGATCGCCGAACGTCGCGCTTTTTCACGGCGGGTCAAACTATCACGATATGGTACGGGGCGGTGTAAAGCGAGGCTACGTGGTATTCGCGCCTACGCATCTGTTCTCCGCGCCGGGATCTCCCGGCGACATCCGCAACCGAATAGACGAACGTATGCGGCTCGTGGGCACCAGTCTGACCGCCGTGGAAATCGCCAAGATCAGTCGCAGTCTGGACGTCCTGCTCAAGCGTCCCGAGGTGGATTCGAAGCGCGTCGCGATGGTGGGGCTCTCCTACGGCGGGTACTACACTCTGGTCGTTCCCGCGCTGGAGCCGCGCATTAAGGTTGCGGTGTCAAGCTGCTACTTCGGCGTACAGGAGGGCCGCTACGCGACAGATGAGTTGGGCGTGCCGTCGGACTTTCGCTTCAAGGACCGCTTCACACTGCTGCGAGACCCGGAGATCGTAGCGCTCATCTGTCCCCGCCCGCTCGAGATACAGGCCGGATCAACCGACAACGCAAGTCACCGAGAGCCGGGCAAACTTCTGGCTCCCGAGGCCGCCGCTTACTACAAGGGCCTGAACCGCGCCGACGCCTTCCGCTTCCTGGTCTTCGAGGGCGGCCACGAATTCCACGACGAATCAGCGTGGGAATGGCTCGGCAAACACCTCTGACAACATCGAAGTGAACTTCTGCGCTGCGGGCCGGGATCGGGGACTGAAGTCCTCCTCCGGGAAGACGGAAAGTCCGCCTGCGCGGACTCCAGAGGTTGTGGAGGATGGCAGCACAGATGGCTGCGCCGGGCCGCCGAAGTGAACTTCTGCGCTGCGAGCCTTCGGCCAAGTGACCGTCTTCGCGGGCACATCAACGATCAAACACCTATGATGCCTGGGCATTTCCGTCTGGAGGACGTTCGCTTTTTATT
>JANXLO010000705.1 GCA_025355115.1 Chthonomonadaceae bacterium | reverse complement strand
CCAGCCTTGATGAAGTCCACCGGAGCCTGTCCGAGGGTAAAGATCGATTGGAAGACAGCTGTCATCACGAGAAAAAAGAGAACATATCCCCAGAACGGATGCATCACGATTCGGTCGATCTTCTCATTGGCGAGCAGTGGCGAGCGACGCGGCTTGACCTCCTGCGTGACGACGCCTGCGCAGACCCGCGATATCCAGCCGTATCGAGCCTCGATAGCGGCGGCGGCAAAGTCAATCTCATGCCCCGCTAAACGCTCGCGGGTTTCACGGGCCAACGCGATGATCGCTGGCGGCAGATGCGGCGCGGAGACGACATCGTTCTCCTGCATCAGGAGGGTAATCGACTCGGCGAAGGCCAGACGGGGCTGAAGATGATGCTCCGCCTGAAGGGCTGTTTTGAGATCATCGACGTCGGCGGCGATGATGGGCGGCACCGTCCATGCAGGCTCCGGTATCGGCAAATACCCGCCGCTCTGAAGCTCGGCCAGGAGCTCGCGAAGGCCCTGATTGCGCGAGGCTACAACAACGCGCACCGGCACCCCTATCTGCTTTTCGAGCAAGGCAGCCTGTACGACCGCCCCCTCTTTTTCCGCGGCGTCAGTCATGGTGAGAGCGATGACGACAGGCACGCCGAGGTCGAGAAGCTGGCTGGTCAGGTAGAGATTGCGCTCGAGGTTGGAGGCGTCTACGATATTAAGAATCAAATCGGGGGAAGGAGTGTCAGTGCGCAGCCCCATCAGGACTTCGCGCGCAATGGTCTCATCGGGCGAGTTGGGAGTCAGGGAGTAGAGGCCAGGTAGGTCGAGCAGACGTGCGGTCTCGCCGTTAGGGAGGGTGACGCGCCCCTCCTTCTTCTCGACGGTTACGCCGGGATAGTTTCCGACCTTCTGCCGCAGCCCGGTGAGGGCGTTGAAGAGAGTCGTCTTCCCGCAGTTGGGGTTGCCGACCAGCGCGACGGAGAGAGGTCGGGTCGCGTTGCCAGCGATGGCAACGGGGGCAATCATTTTTGAGGCTCCTCGTCGTCCAGCCAGACGGACGCCGCCTCGTCACGACGCAACGAGAGCTGATAGCCGCGAACAAGGATGTCCAGAGGGCCACCGAACGCCGCGGTTCGCACCATTTTGATATGCACGCCGGGCGTTAGGCCCATCTCCAAAAGCCGCAGCCGTCCCTTAGTCGCGCCCAGCAGTCGGCGCACCGTGCCGCACTCGCCAGGCTTCAGGTCGGCAAGCGTCACTCCGGCGCGATAGAGCATTCCTTTGCCCTGCGCTACGGGTGGAGTCATGCCCTCCGCGTCAAGCGCGTTCTGCGCGGAGTCTGCGAAGCGATCGCGCTGCTTCTGTCCACGGAGCCAGTCGAGAAGATTGCGGGTTTTGCAATGCGGTCTGTTATCGGAGGGGTGCATTCGAGAATCCGTCCCCAATCTGTCTGTTTCAGTGCGAAAATGCGATATGAGCGTCACGCTCACGTCTATTTTATGACGTAAACCGAGCTGAGAAGTTTCCTTCTGCCCGAACTGAAATTTTCTTGTGTACAAACCGGCGGTCAAAAGCCACTCGAAGCCGATGTCACCTATGCCTGCACATGGACAAAGATGCTGTTTGCAACGTCACGCCCGATGGCGATTGCCTCATCGCGCCCTTCGACGCGCAGCGTCATCACGTCGCCGAACGGGGTTCTGGCTTTGACGGACACCGGTGTCTGCGGCAGCAGGCCTATTTCCATGACATAGGTGAGGAACTCAAGGCGCTCATCGCTGATTCTGGCGACGATCAGTTTCTCCCCGACGGCGCACTCAGCGAGGCGGCGGGCATTGTCTTTTTCAGTGGCGTCCACCGGATTGCCGTGCGGGCATGTCGTCGGATAGTTCATCGCTTTTGCGATTCGATCCGCCACATCTTCGCTCAAATAGTGCTCTAGTTTGCAGGCAAGATCGTGGACATCCTCCCAGGGCAACTCCAGGAAATCGACCAGCATTCTCTCTACCAGCCGGTGCTTGCGGAGCAGTGAGACGGAGAGGACTTCGCCCTTCTCGGTAAGGCGAACGCCCTGATAGGGCGTGTGCTCGACAAGTCCAATCTCAGCCAGTCGCTTCAGCATAGTGGTGACGGAGGCCGGGGCGACGCACATGTACTTGGCGATATCGCCTGTGCTGACCACCTCCATCTCCTCCTGAAGCCGATAGATGCCTTCGGTATACTCCTCGATGCTCTCCGTAAGCTCGTGCTTCTCCCGGTCTCGCACCGCCTTGGGACGGCAGGTCGCCGGAACCCTCAGCATCACTTCTCTTGTCTCTCTTGCGGGCATCGCCTCTACACTCCTGAAATGCATTCGTCTTGTAACCTAATTGTATCATCCCAAGCGCGCTGAAGTCAAGCAGTGCGCACAATTTTTTTAGCCTTGTCTAAAAAACAAGAAGTTGACCGTCATTGCCGCACTTGACATGCTTGAATGCGTAGTACCAGTGAGAAGCGATCATTCGGGAACCGCAGCGAGGAGCACACTATGGCAGGACGCGCATTCACATCCGATCTGAGCGGGCAGGAGTTCTGGCTAATCGTGGACAAGGGCTACCAGCCGCTTGGGCTGGTGTTCGGGAACTGCGTCTACTCGATGGGAGCGTTCGGCGGCTGGCTTGCCAACCTCAAGGGAGCCTTCCGCGGTGAGGTGCAGGATGTCTCACGTCTGATGTACGACGCTCGTGAGTTGGCGCTGGCGCGGATGCAGGCGGAGGCCGATGCGCTTGGCGCGGACGGGGTGATCGGCGTGGATCTTCGCATAGACTATTTGCATGGCGGCGAGTGGATGGAGGTCACGGCGATCGGAACGGCGATCCGCTATGCTGGCCCGCCGCCCGGCGGCAGCCGAGGACAGGTAGTGCTCGATGTGAGCGACAATAGAACCGTTCGCCCACAAGATACCGGACGGTAGCAAGTCGGAATCCGAACTTGCAACAAAAACACTTAACAGGAGAAGCATCCCTCATGTCTGAACGAACGACTGCCCTTCACGGCGCTCCCATTCCGCTCGATGGCCCCGAACTCAAGGTCGGCGACAAAGCCCCAGATTTCCTACTCCAGAAACGCACTGCCACAGGCCTGACAGATGTCAGCCTTGCGCAGTTCGCAGGCAAAACCCTGCTGCTCTCCGTAGTCCCTTCCGTGGATACTTCCGTATGCGCGATCCAGACCAAGAAATTCAACGAAAAGGCGGCTGCGCTCCCCGACGATGTCGCAGTCGTGACCGTCAGCACCGATCTTCCGTTCGCGCAGGCTCGATTCTGCGGCGCGGAAGGGCTGGAAAAGCTGCAGTGCGCCTCCGACCATCGCGACGTCAGTTTCGGAAAAGCGTACGGGGTTCTGATCGCGGATGGCCCCATGAGCCGCATTCTGTCCCGATCGATCTTCGTCATTGGCTCGGACGGTCTACTAAAGCATGTGGAGTATGTGCCTGAAATCTCCAGCGAGCCTAACTACGACGCGGCGTTGGCTGCCCTTTAGGTCAGGGGCTGAAGCCCAGGGATCGGGGACTAAATTCCTTATGTCGTTCGTCAGGATTCAGAATCTTCGACTGTTTGTGCTCATTCCCTGGGTGCTGATTTTATGCCTTTGGCTCCTGCCCTCTCCCCTTCTTGCGCAGCAGGGATCGCCTTCACTCGCTGCTCCTGCAAAGGGTCGGAGCGCAACTTTGCACTCCGACCCTTTCACGCCTCACTTGCCTGCCCGCGCGCTCACTTACCGAAAGATCCAACGAACAATTGGGCTTGGCGGGATTCTGTGGGGTCTGCTGGGTCTCTGGCTGTTCGTGCGCTCCGGCCTGTCGGTACGCCTCCGGGATTTCGCATATCGCCTCTCGAACCAAAGTGTTCCTGACACGAACTCTCCGCCTCCGTTTCGTGCTCTTCTCCAGTATTACGGCCTCTTCTCCCTGATCGCCCTGCTATGGCATCTCCCTATAGGACTGGCGGCTCTCGCGACAGAGCAGGCCTATGGATTCTCGCGTGAGCCCCTCGCTATGCACCTGCTTGACAGTGCAAAAGGCTGGGCAATCGGACTGGCCGCTGTGCCCCTGCTCGCCTTCGTCTACCGGCTCTACGACAGGTCCCCGCGCAGATGGTGGCTATGGCTGTGGGGCATGACGCTGCCGCTCCTGGTCGGCATTCTCATACTAGAGCCCATGATCATCGCGCCGCTGTTCAACACATACACACCCCTCGGCGACAGCCCGTTGCGAGGCAAGATTTTGGCTCTGGCGAATCGGGCGGGTGTGCCGAATGCCAGAGTCTTCGTGGAAAACACTAGCCTCCGCACAACTCATGTAAATGCCTATGTGACGGGGGTGGGCCCGGCGGCTCGCGTCGTCATCAATGACACCGCCATTCAATCTTTGCCTGAGGATCAGCTGCTCGCGATGATTGGGCATGAACTGGGGCACTATGTCGAGAAGCACGTCTGGTATGGTCTGCTCTCAGGCGCAGTTGGCTCAGGCGCAATCTATCTGCTTTTTTTCCGCTTGCTGCCACTCATTGAGAAGCGAGAGTGCCGAAAAAAGACAGGGCTGCGAGGACTGACCGATCTCGCAGCTCTGCCGCTTTTGATGCTCTATGGCAACCTACTTCTGCTGGCGCAGGATCCCATCGCGAACGCCGAATCACGTTACATGGAGCACAGAGCCGACGCATTCGGCCTCCGCACGACCGGGCTGCACGAGGCGACCGCCCGCCTCATGGTCGGCTTCGCCGAGCGCGACTACTCCGACCCCGATCCTCCTGCCCTCCTGCATTTCTGGTTCGGCACCCACCCAACCCTGAAGGAGCGCATCGCGTTCGCTCTCTCAAGCGAGATGAAGTCGAACGTACCGCCGCGCACCCACCCTTAGAACGGCATCGTTGAGACCTTCGAGCGGGAGTTCGGCATTGGGGTCGTCGATTTTTTCACCGTTCACCGTGACGCCGCCCTGCTCTACGAGCCGGCGCGCATCTCCGTTGCTTTTCGCCATTCCGGCGACGGTCAGGAGCTTGCAGATCCAGACGTTGCCATTCTTAACAGCATCGGCTGGGATGGTGACGTCGGGCATATCGCTCGGCAGTTCCCCGGCGGAGTGGATGCGATTCCATTCGGTCTCGGCGGCGTCCGCCGCGGGCATTCCGTGGTAGATGGTGATGATCTCCCGCGCCAGTCGCGACTTGACCAGCTTCGGGTTCACCTCACCTGTCTCCGCCTGGCCGAGCAGTCCATTGATCTCCTCGATAGGCACATCCGTGCAGAGCACGAAGTAGTCCCGCATCATTCCGTCGGAGAGCGAAAGTATTTTGCCGTACATCGAGTTGGGTGCTTCGGAAACGCCAACGTAGTTCCCAAGCGATTTGCTCATTTTCTTGACGCCATCGAGCCCCACCAGCAACGGCATGAACATGCCGACCTGCGCCTCCATCCCCTCCTTCTCCTGCAGGTCACGCCCGGCAAGAATATTGAAGGTCTGATCCTGTCCGCCCATCTCTATATCCGCCTCTATGCAAACCGAATCATAGGCTTGGACGAGCGGATAGAGCAGTTCATGCAGGCTGATGGGCTGATGCGCGGCCATTCGGTTTGAGAAATCTTCTCGCTCCAGTATGCGGGCGACCGTCATCTTGGAAGTGAGCTTAACTAGCTCAGCGAAATTCAGCTTGCCCAGCCATTCGCTGTTGAAGCG
>JANXLO010000689.1 GCA_025355115.1 Chthonomonadaceae bacterium | reverse complement strand
CAAAGAAACCAGCATGGGCAGCGGAGATCATCGGTCATTACCTCAAGCGTCAGTTGGAACTGACAGGTGCATCCGGACAATCCAACCCATTCGACAAACAGACTGGCACTATTCCGGATAGTCAATATGATGACCATGTATTTATGGAAACTGCTCAGGGCGCACCAGATGAATTCGTAGAACAGGTGTTGCCATTCATATTGCGTGTCGTGGAACTAACCGCCGTTCGGGACACTGAACCCCCATGGCACGATCCGGTTTGGGAACATCGTTTTGCAGAAGGAGGACATGGCACAGAGCGTGCGCTTTTGAAAGCGATGGAAACTGCTCTTTGTGATCTGGCAGAACACAAATCGCAGCGCCTTCGGGAAATTGTCGATCCATTACGAGAGCTACGATTTGAAACCGTGCAGTTCTTGCTCATTCGGTCGTACACCGCTAACGGGCAGGCTTTCGCTGATGAAGCGGCTGACTACATACTCGCTGAACCTAAACGCCTTCTCACAGGCTATATTGATAACTCATACTGGGCCACGCGCGAATTGCTGACAGCGATTACACCCTCTTGCTCTGAAGAGAAATTTCGCGCTCTGGAGGAAATTATCCTCAGCTATTATAGCCGTTTTGAATTGAGCGCCGAAGGGCGGCGTGCGCGGGGCCATGGACAGTTCACCTTACTCACGGGATGTGATGAAGCCCGTCTTTCCCAAAATGCGCAAGCGCGCCTCGCAGAATTACGCCGACGCTTTGACAAAGAGAGTATTGCAGAACCGCGTGGAATTCAAGTGGGATGGGTAGGATCACCTCTGCCCGAAACTGCCGTCAATAAAATGACCGATGATCAATGGCTTGGGGCAATAGCAAAATATCGCACGGAAGATACCATCGATACTCCAGATGGGACAATCGTTGGTGGAGCATATCAGTTATCAGGGAAACTCGAACAGGAAACCAAAAAGGATCCTATTCGATATGCAGGGTTAGCGGAAAAGTTTCCGGATGACAGCCATCCCTACTACTTCGATGGTGTATTGCGTGGGCTGGCAGAAGCAGATATAGACTTCGATACAGTATTCAAAGTGTGTGTTCGGTGCCATGCGCTTCCCAACAGGCCCTGCGGTCGTTGGCTGCCCCGCCTCATTGCTAAATACGCCGATCTTCCGTTATCGGCTGAGGCGCTTGCGATGGTCGCTTGGTATGCGACAGAAGACCCTGACCCACGAGAGGAATTATGGCAACCTCGCCCTTCAGGCGGAATCATCTATCATGGTGGCAACATGGAAAATGCAGGATTAAATTCTGTCCGTGGCGCAGCAGCATTAGATGTAGCGAAGCTGCTCTTCGGCGATGGCAAACGTCTAATGATCTTTATGCCCACGCTGGAACAAATGGTTCAAGACCCTTCGTTAGAAGTCAGAGCACATGTCTTTGAAACGCTGACGGCAGTGTTAAAATACGACCGCAACCTCGCAGTTAATCTTTGTCTGCGCCTATGCGACACCGAAGAGGATTTGCTGAGTTCCCTCTATATCGGACGGTTTCTGCCTTATGCATTGCAAACCCATTTCCAACGGCTCAAGCCTCTTCTTGAACGCATGCTGGCATCCGATAACCC
>JANXLO010000682.1 GCA_025355115.1 Chthonomonadaceae bacterium | reverse complement strand
CCAGCCCCCTGAACGGATCGGTGATGGTCCCTGCTCCTCCGCGCATTCCCGGTACCACATGACGCTCTATCATAGTGGCAGGGGCCACCGGCTCAACTAGGGTGCGGGCGCTGAGCAGCTTCTGGACCCTCTCCGCGCCCTCCCCAATGAGCGTCAAGCGCAACTCGTATGCCGTGTCTGGATCGAGGAGCAGCACGCTGCCCGCGAATAGATGTGTCCCCTCAGGGATCGTCAGCGTCGGAGCCTTCGGTCTGCCTCCTTCGTCTCGAAATGGCCCCCTCTCTGCTCTGAATAGTGGTGGCCCCGTCTTCCAGGCTGTAGCCCCCGCCTTGCGGTAGAACACTCCTACCCTGGCAGGATGCGCGTCGTCATCTCGAACGATCCAGTAGACTCCAAGGCATCGTAGCGTCGGAGGCTCGAGCACAGGCTCTCCAACAGGCACAGGCGGAGCGGCGACCGCCGCGCGAGTGAGAGCAAAAAACAGTCCGAAGAACACCAATGGACGAAAAGACTTGATTTGAATAAGTGGTTTTCCTTGCGACTGGAAAGCAGGTTTTCAATGGCAGAAGTATACCTTCATTGATTAACACGTATAAGCAGGAGTCGGTCTACGGTTTCCCGAAACGGCTATCATCATCTAAAAAGTTTGATCAGAGGAATACTTATGCTTCCATTCCGACAAATCTTTACTTTTAGCGCCACTGTGCTAGCCCTCGCGCTTATGCCACCTGCTCAGGCGCAGACTGCCTCCGGCGGACGGATTAACAATCTTAAGGTTCTCTCCGATAAGATTGACGATACGACCACGCCTGAGAATATCGTCAAGTCGTTCATAAAGCCGGGGATGACGGATGCACAGCGATCAAAGGCTCTTTGGACGGCGGCAGTCAAATACAGGCATCAGACCTCTCCACCGAACGAGTTTATCTCAGGTGAGTGGGAGGCACATGATCCTGTAAAGATTTTCGATGTCTACGGCTACTGCATGTGCTGCTGCTGCTCGTCGCTGATCGAGTCGCTGAATCGGCTGGATGGACGCGAAACCCGTGGGCGGATTCTCAACGGGCATAGCGTTGCGGAGGTCAATTACGGGGGCGACTGGCACATGTACGACTGCTCACTCATCACGCTCTTTCCCAGGCCCGAGGACGGCAGCATCGCGGGGGTGGACGACATTTCGAAGTCCGTCAAGGAGTGGTACAAGCAGAATTCCGGCTATGAGGGGAACTCAGGCAAGCTATTCAGTCTCATGAAGAGCCACGGCTGGATGGGCTGGAAGGAGAAAGGCCCTGCCCTTCTCGCCAACACCCCTTACAACACTATGGGCTACTACCCGGCGCGCACGCATGGATGGGACGCGACAATGGTGGAGTACAACCGCAACAGCGAAATCTACGAATATGGCTACCAGATTGGGCATCGCGCCCTCTTCTCATTGCGGCCCGGCGAGTCGCTCGTACGCATGGCGGACAATCACGGCCTGCACGTCAACAAGGAGATCGATCCGAACTTCGTGATGCTTAAGGAGCAAGTTCCGCAGGGCGATCTCGCGTATGTTCCTACATTTGACCCTGGCTACAAGGGCGGCGTCATCGCGAACGGCTACCACCGCTATGCCCCCGATCTAGCGAGCGGCGGACTTGCACAGGGCGCAGTCGTCTACAGCAATCTAATCGCCGGGGCAGCATCCGCTTCAGTCCCCGCGCTCAGTCTGAAGGCTAGCGGCAAGCCAGGCATCGCAGTCATCGAGATGAATTCCCCGTACGTCTACCTCGGCGGTCGAATCAAAGTAGCCGCATTCGCCAAAACCGCGCAGGATAGAGTCACACTCTCGCTCTCGACCAACAATGGTCGCACATTCGTTCCGATTTGGATGACTGAGAAGCCAGGAGTCTCTGAGACCACCATCGACCTTGGCGACCGGGTGACCAGACGCTACGCCTACCAGCTTAAGATCGAAATGACAGGAACAGCCGCACACGCCGCGGGACTGAACCTGTTCGCCATAGAAAACGACATTCAGCACGCTCCCCGCACCCTGCCCTGGCTCGGCAAGGGTGCGAACACGATTACGGTCGCCGCGGATTCTGATCCGGGCATCGCAACTCGCACCATCAACTGCCGCATTACGCCGGACAAAGCTTTCAGCAAAAACGAGACATCCGGCACGATGGGCGTGGTATTCGACAATCTTCGACTTACTGAGGGCGGAGGCTGCTGGTGGCAGGGCGGCGTGGGGACGATGACAGTCCCGATAGAGACGCCCGGAGATATGGTCACACTGCGGTTCGGAGCGCATATCCGGGCGCGAGGCGAAAAGGACGTTGTCAAAATAAAGCTTAGCTTCGACGACGGCAAAAGCTGGACGGACGCCGCTCAGATCGCAGGCCCCACGCCGGCGACCACACGCTACTTCCGCTATACGGCCATTCCTGCCCATGCACGCAAGGCCTTACTTCGCTACGAAATGACCGGCAACAACACGGTCGGCGTGTTCACTTTCCGCGCCGACGCCGACTATAAAGACCCTCTGGCTGCTCCTGCCTCTGCCGTCCGCCCGTTCGTAGTCGCGCATCGGTGGCGTGAGAACGGACAGGAGAAAACCCTTCGAACACCCGTCACAAAGCTCCCATCCTCATACAAGATCAATGCTCAGGGCGATCCTGAAATGATCTCAGTCTCGTACGAGATGGCCGCAAAGTAGTGACTGAGATGAAATGACGGAAATGCCGCCCGAACTGTTTCTAGGCGGCATATCTGGTTTTCTAGCGTTGACGCTATGTCGCCCACGACTACAGAATGCTGCAGACTGTTTCGAAATCGAGGCGCGGGTTTCGGGGATAGAGTTTGCTGCGGTCGCCGTGGCCTAAGTTGCAGACGAAGTTGACCTTCAGCTTTCCGTCGGGAAAGAACTCTGCGTTGACTTTCGCGCCGTCGAAGCCCGACATCGGGCCGCAGTCCAAGCCCATTGCCCGAGCCGCCAAAATGAAGTAAGCTCCCTGAAGGCTGCCGTTACGGAAGGCGGTCTCTTGAATCACATCGGGCTTTCCGGCGAACCAGGAGCGAGCGTCCGCCTGTGGAAAGAGCTCGGGCAGCTTCTCGTAAAACTCTACATCATATGCGATGACCGCCACGACCGGCGCTGTCCTCGATTTCTCAACGTTGTTGGGCGCAAGCGCGGGCAGCAGCCGGGCTTTTGCCTCCTCGCTTTTCAAAAACAGAACGCGTGCGGGGGAGCCGTTGGCGCTGGTCGGCCCCCATTTGAATAGCTCGTACACGGCGAGGAGCTGCTCCTCGGATACGTCGATCGGCAGCCAAGCATAGTGCGTTCGAGCCTCTCGAAACAGCAGGTCGAGGCCCGCCTCGTCAAGTGTCCCGCTCTGCACTTCAGAACCAACAGTCTGTGACATAAAAATCTCCGTTCACTTTGCACCGATGGGCAGACATTTCGCTCTATTCGTCCGCTGCTTCAAGGCAGCAAAATCTCTGCGTCATTCTGGCAGAAATCCCCTTCTCTGTGCAAGCGAGAAAGCATCGCAAGGCTATACGGCTTCTCATAGGATATAATAGAGCAGAGGCTTTAAAAGCATCGTGGGAATTGGGAGGAATACGGACATGAGTTCTGGGGTGCATCTGCCGCGCCGCAACTTTGTGGGGATCGGATTGGGCGGCATGCTTGCCGCGCTGACCGGCATAGATGTGACCGCCTCTGCCGAGCGCGCAATCGTCAAAGGCAAGGCGAAGCGCGTTATGGTCATTTTCGAGCAGGGCGGCGTCTCGCAGATGGACACCTGGGATCCCAAGCCGGATGCTCCCGCTGAGCACCGTAGCCCATTCAAGACGATAAAAACGAATGCGGGCGGGGTTTACTTCACTGAGTTGTTGTCGAAGACCGCGAGCGTGGCAGACAAACTGACGATCGTG
Organism: Chthonomonadaceae bacterium; assembly: GCA_025355115.1. Lineage (GTDB taxonomy): Bacteria > Armatimonadota > Chthonomonadetes > Chthonomonadales > Chthonomonadaceae > JANXLO01. The sequence continues at coordinate 3,319 of JANXLO010000682.1, read as the reverse complement.
CGATGCATGACGCAGCCCACCCCCGGAATCGGAAACTCGCATCCCAAAGGCTCTCAGTATATCTTCTCAGGTGAAGCACCCGGAGGCCCGGTAGAGATGCCCGACATCGGCTGCGTCGTCGCTCACAAGGCTGGCACCGACGCGCTCTATCTCCCCTCGAATATTCTCCTCCCCGGCACCAGCGAGCAGGCGCCCACCTCGCAGGTCGGCTTCATGCCCCCCGGCTACGCCGTCTTCAAGACCGGCGGCAGCCCAGCGGATCCAAGTTGGCGAGTTCCCAATCTGGGTCTCATGGCCGGAATCGACGAGCGCCGCTTCAAGGATCGTCGCGATCTCCTCAGTTCACTGGACGTCGGTTACGTCGATGCGGGCCGCTCTAAGGACGTAGAGGCGATGCACTCGCTGATGGATCAGGCGGCGGATATGCTCACTAACCCGCTCACTCGCAAGGCCTTCGACCTGAGCACGGAGCCTCAGTCGCTCCGCGACAAGTACGGCACTGGACACCGAGGACAGTGCTACCTGCTCGCCCGCAAGCTGATCGATTCCGGCGTCCGCTACGTCACAGTCGATGCCCGCGAGCCCATGCGCTCCTTCCGTGACGGCAAGCCTGCCTACTACGACGGCGGCAACAACATGAACTGGGATCACCACGACGCGATCTACGCCACCGGCAACACCAACATCAAGGGCGGAGGGGCGGGCGCCGGTCGGTTCGGAATACAGACCTGGCCCATGATGGGCTCTACCGATCAGGCGTTCGCGGCTCTCATTGAGGACATGCACCAGCGCGGGCTGCTCGACGAAACCCTTGTCTGCTTCGTGACGGAGTTCGGCCGTACTCCTCATATCAACGAGCGCCAGGGCCGAGATCACTGGACTCACTCCTTCAGCTTTGCCTTCGCAGGAGCAGGAGTCCCTGGCGGTCAGGTCGTCGGCTCGACAGATCGCGATGGCGGCTACATCACCAGCCCTATGGCCTACACCATCGAAGACTACGCCGCCACCATCTACGAAAAGCTCGGAATAGACCGCAGCAAGCCGATAATCACGCCGACAGGGCGCCCGGTAACTCTCGCCGCCCGCGGCAAGCCGATCCCAGAGTTGTTCTGATCCTTATCTTTGCGTCTCTGCGTCGTTGCGCGAGTCCTCTGGTCTTTTAGGCAGGGGTCTTGGAGACGTTCGCCCCTCCCGGGCACTAATGGTGGAGCATGAAATTGGTACTTAGGCGATTCATCACTTTTCTTGCTATATTTCTCTGCGCGTCCCCTTCGGGCGCGCAGCACTCTGCGACGCCTACTACGCCTGAGCGTGTCGAGGTCTTTCCGTCCTCTGTGCGGTTGGAGAGCCGCCGCGCCTATCGCCAGTTTGTCGTGACCGGCTATTTTCACGGCGAGCCACGTGATCTGACCGAGTCAGCTATATTCCGCTCTGCGAACGAGCGGGTGGCAAAGATGACTGGGAGCCGCGTGAAGGCGACAGGAGACGGCAGCGCGAGCCTCACGATTTCAGCGGGCGGTCGAAAATTAATCGTACCGGTATCCGTCGCTCATTCCTCGGTCGCAGACCCCGTGCAGTTCAAATTCGAGACGCTCGCCGTTCTCACCAAGCAGGGCTGCGCGACCGGCTCCTGCCATGGATCTCCGCACGGCAAGGGTGGCTTCTCGCTCTCGCTGTTCGGCTACGATCCCCGCATCGACAGCGTCTCGCTCACACGCGACGGCTTCAACCGCAGGCTGAATGTGATGGAGCCAACCGACAGCCTTATTATCAAAAAGCCACTGCTGGAGATTCCTCACGTCGGAGGGAAACGACTTCGCAAAACTGATTCGGGTTTCCAGGTGTTGCGCGACTGGATATACGAAGGTGCTCATGTAGATCTGCCCAAAACAGACTGCACAAAAATAGTCATCACCCCTGGCTCCAGTCAAACTCTCCACGCGCCAAATCTGAGGCAGCAACTGAGCGTCCTGGCCTACTACTCTGATGGCACGGCCCGTGACGTATCCGAGATCGCCGCCTACGAGAGCTCCAACGCCAACATAGCGAAGGTCGATCCGGACGGCAAAATCACCGGGCTGACCAGGGGGCAGGCTGCAATCAGCGTCCGCTACCTAGACAAGTTTCAGTCCGTGTTCGTGACGGTCGTGCAGGATGTGCCCGGCTTCACATGGAGCAAGCCGACTGAGCTAAACCTCGTCGATAAACTTGTCGATGACAAGCTGAAGCAGCTACAATATCTGCCCTCCGGCCTCTGCTCCGACAGCGTCTTCTTGCGCCGCCTCTATTTCGATCTTACCGGTATGCCGCCCTCTGCCGATCAGGTTCGCGCTTTCCTCAAGGACGCCTCACCTGACAAGCGTACACGACTCATCGACTCGCTACTGACGGCCGAAGAGTTCGCCAGATTTCAGGCTCTTAAGAAAGCTGATCTTATGCGCGTCTCTCCGAGCACGTTGAAGGGCGGGCGAGCCGATTTTTTCGCGCAGTGGCTAGTCAAGTCGTTTCGCGACAATATGCCTTATGATCAGTTTGCTCGCACTCTACTGACGGCCACCGGCGACACCATGCAGATCGCACCGGCCAACTACTATATAGCGATTCCCACTTCGCAGGAGCGAACGGAGATGACCGCGCAACTCTTTATGGGGACCAGAGTCGAATGCACGAGGTGCCACAACCACCCATTTGAGAACTGGACGATGCGGGACTACTACAGCATCGGCGCGGTCTTCGCACGGACGGAGGCGACAAAAGACGGAGTGATCGAACTGGCGACCACCGGAGAGCTTCAGCATCCCACCACACAGGAGACGATGACGCCATGGGGATCGGCTGTCGGTCAGAAGACTGGTGATCGTCGCGTTGCCTTCGCTGACTGGCTGACGAAGCGCGGCAACCCTTTCTTCGCAAGAGTCGAAGTCAACCGAATGTGGGCCGATCTCATGGGGCGCGGAATCGTCAATCCGGTCGATGACTTCCGCTCCTCCAATCCCCCTGCAAATGTGCCTCTTCTCGATTCTCTCGCGCAGGAGTTCGAGCGTAGCGGCTACGACCGCAGGCATATCCTCCGGCTTATCTGCGGCAGCCGCACCTACCAGAGCGCCACGCAGTCGAACAGATTCAATGAGACGGATGAAGCGCTGTTTTCTCATGCGAGAGTGAGAATGCTTACGGCTGAGCAACTTAAGGACGCCATTGGGCTCACCACTCATGAACTTCTCCCACCCGTTCAACTTGCCGAGCAGGAGAGGCAGTTGAGGGCCAAATTCATGCAGGCGGGCGGCGCACCGGCTATTGTGAAGCAGAAAATCTCCGG
>JANXLO010000679.1 GCA_025355115.1 Chthonomonadaceae bacterium | reverse complement strand
GCACAAGTCCTTTTTGGCAACCATATCGATTCGACACTCTGGGATAACTGGGACGCCTTCACGACGGATGGCAAACTCCTCTTTCGCCCAGCCGCGCCTCTTACTCACGCTCAGCTGTTCACAGCCCTATTCCTCGCTCAGAAAGCGCTAGGACCGCTCTTCAACGACCATCCTATCGATGGCCGAAACGGCCGCCAAGTCCCTCCCGCTCTATACGAGCATGAGGAGTAGACTGGCACGTAATGAGGAGCCTGGCGCTTCAGATTGCCAACGGGCAGTCCTTCAAACAAGCGTCAGAGGAGGCTTGAGCATTCAGCTGTGCTCGCCGCCAGACTTCTGCTACAGGAAGATCAATTCGAGAGGATGGGAAGAAGCATGAAACATCAGTGCGTTTATTCTCTTCAGCGCGTTATTACCTCGACCATACGCCTTTCTATCGCGCCCCTCTTCGTGCTCACAATCGCAGCCTCTGCAAGGTGCAATGCGCAGAGCAAGCTGATCGCGACCGGGTGGGACAGCCCCAATGCCTCGGAATTCCGAAGGCACGTCGGGGAGTTCGAGAAATGGCCCTTTGACGGCGTGACGATATTTCCTACAATTCGGCTCATGAATGGCACGTCCATTTCAAATGGATACGCGTTCAATCGCGACAAGTGGGCGCCGGACGCCTGCGCGGGCATGACCGCCGACCTTCAAGCTGTCCACTCCCGAATCAAAGCGCATAGCTTCCTGTTCTGTTACGCAAATCCCGGCGATGTGGACTGGTTCGATGATAAGGGCTGGGCTGAAATCGTCGATCATTGGCGGCAACTGGCGCGGACGGCGCGCAGGGGCAATTTGCGTGGACTGCTCTTTGATGCCGAGCCGTACACTCCGCCATTTCAGCAGTTCAACGAGGGGCTACAATCTGGAGCCAAGCAGCATTCATTTGAGGAGTATGCGGCGAAGGCAAGAGCTCGTGGGCGAGAGGTCATGAGGGCGGCTGCGGCAGAGTATCCCAGCATGACCCTGTTTACGTACCGGCTGCTCTCAGACCTGCTGCCATTGACTGGCAAGGGAGGCGATCCCCGAACGGCTCTCTCCGGCAACGTCTGGGCCTTGCTGCCCGCCTTCGTGGACGGCTGGCTGGATGTTGCGCCTCCAACGCTTGTCGTCGTTGAAGGCGATGAGGACATTGGATATCGCGCCAACAGCCCTGCCATATTCGATCGAGCCTATGCGCGTTTGCGGACAGAAATTCCGTCGCTGCTCGATCCCGCGAACAGAGGCAAATACCGCAGTCAGGTGCTGATCAGTCATGGGCTGTATCTGGATGCTTACGTGAACTCTCCAGGCAATGCCTGGTACATCGATCCTCTCGGGGGCACGCCAGGGGCACGGCTGGAGGCGAACGCTGCCGCCGCGCTCCACGCCAGTGACAGCGGCTATGTGTGGATCTATGGCGAAGCGGGGCGATGGTGGCCAGCGAGAGAGGGCAGTGCCCCAATCCCGCTCTGGACGGAGAGATTGAAAGGCGCAGAGGTTGCGCTGCTGCGTGCGAAAGACCCTGCAGCCGCCGCGAGTGCCTTCTTGAGCTCGGCGCATAATGCTCCGAATGAACTGAACAACGCCGATTTTGCGCTGAGCGGGAAGGAGGGCTTTCCTGCAGGATGGTGGCTATGGCAGGACGACAAAAGTCACGGCAGTGCGGGGCTGGAGAGCAATTCCTTTCGATGGGCAGGAGCGGCGCGGGCGGCCTTGGGGCAGAATGTCGCCGTCAATCCAGGCGCCAGGCATGCTATCAGCGCGCAGGTGCGCCGAAGTGGCCACGGATCCGCCAGCATCGATGTAGGCTGGAAGGATGCGCAAGGCAGGTGGCTGAAGAGAAGCGAGGATTTCCTTCTGCTGCCTTCTCTCGCAGCTGGCGCGGGCGGATGGCATGAGGCGAGCGGAATCGTCACTGCTCCGCCTGACAGTGCGGAGATGGTCATCATGTTCGTTGTCAGCGGGCAGGCGGTGCAAGAGGATAGCGCACAGTGCCGCAAGTTTCGATGTCTGCCCTTACCCTGATAACCTATGCTCACCGAGTCGCCCAAGGGAGCCCTTGCCTGCAACCCTCCACGAGCATCAGGTGGAGCAGACGAGCGCGACGCGGTGAAGCGCTCTACTTGGTCAATGACCAGCTGTCATTTCAATCCACTAGTTGAGTGATCTACTTCGGACGGAAGGAACCATTCCTGACCTCAATCAAATTATTTAGCCTTGTGCTGGCAGTGGCCGTCATTGCCTCAGCCTCTGAGGCGCAGAAGCTGAAGCATGGGTCGTCTGGCACAAAGCAGATCACCACATCCACTTTCGACTCGTTAAGCATGGACGTCACTGGGGGATTTGCATCGCGAATCTCCTCCGTATCGCTGACCCTGAGTGGCAGGAGTCTGCATCTGCTTGAATCCTCATCAGCCATGATGGGCAAAGTGGAGAAGCGGGATAAAAACGTCACACTCAACGCGAAAGAGCAAGCGGAATTCATCCGCATGCTCAATGTCGCGCGATTCCCTGCCCTGAGCGAAAAATACATTCAGAAGGGATTGATGGATGCCGGGAATCAGCAGTTGACGCTGAAAATGCACGACATGGACGGCAAAGCCCATACGTATTCCGTGTTCAACTACGGCAAGTCCGCTCCGAAAGGGTTCCAAGACCTGCTGCATGCCTACTGGAAACTCTACGAACAGAAATTTCCTAAACCATGAGCTTGCGTTGCTTGACAAATTGAGTTGGGACTGAAACGCTTCGTGTGAATGGCTTCAGTCCAGCTGCGGCCGTATAGCAACTCAGTGCTTGGTTTGGGGGAGGAGTTCGCGGACGGCGATCTCGAGTTGGCGGTCATGGCCCTGTGCAATGTCTACAGGGGTGTTCTCCACGTATATGTCGGGCGGGCAGCCGTTGCGCTCCTGGTCGATCATTGTGAGCGTAAATGCTCCGACGGCGGGGATGCGGAGCGTGGTGCCGTCGATAAGCGTGGTCGCGCCCGTTCCGATGACGCCGCCGTTGGTCGGAAGACCGACGACTTTGCCGAGGTGCAGCTCCTTAAATCCCCAGGGAAAGACCTCCGCGTTGCTGAACGACAGCTCATTAATCAGCACGATGGTCGGCTTGTTCCAAACTAGGAGGGGAGAGGTCGTGCGGTCGGTGTCGCTGCGCAGAGTGCGATAGCCGAAGACCTTGGTCTCCAGCACCTCCAGAATTTCGTCCGCAGTGCTGCCGCCTCCATTGAAGCGCACATCAAGCACAAGGCCGTCCTTCGACTGCATGTCCCCATAGACCATCCGCTTGAACTTCTCCAGGTTGACGTCATCCATCGCGCTCAGGTGGATATAGCCGAGTTTGCCTCCGGAGAGTTGATCGGTCGTTTTCTCATGCTCGCTCACCCAGCGGTCGTACTCCAACAGCTTATGTGCGGCGGCGGTGATTGGACGAATCCGAACGGTATGCGCTCCCTCCTCCCTGGGCTCGGTGTTCACAGTGAGTATAACGGCTCGGGCTGCTTTATCCGCAAGCAGTCGGTAGTACTGCTCCGTTGTCGTGATCGCCTGCCCGTCCGCCTTGAGCAGAATGTCGCCCGGCTTCAGGCGGCTGAGTTGCTTGTCCGCGGGGCCTTTCGGCAGGACAGTTGCGACCTTCACGCCAGGACCAGGAAACCGGTCGTCTATGGTAATGCCGAGCGATGGGGTCACCGGGCCGGTTCGATCTGGAGAGCCGGTGATGCCGACGTGCGACGAATCCAACTCGCCGAGCACCAGAGAAAACAGCGTGTAGAAGTCCTCCTTGTACGTGATGTCGTCAAGGATTGAGCGATACGTTTCTCGAACGCGGTTCCAGTCGGAGCCATGCATCTTCTCATCATAGTAGGCATCCCGCATCTTGCGCCACGCCTCATCGAACATCTCCGTCAGCTCTGCATGGGTATCTATGTCCATTTTAGCGACGAAGTTGACTGGCGACATGACCGGAACGGAGGCAATGACCGTCAGCGCATGGATTGCGCCCGCCGAGATATAGACGACGCGCTGGCTGTCGGGTGTGAAGGCAAGGCTCTCTGCAGCTTCGCCTGTCTGCGTCAGCCGTGTTGGCTGCCCGCCTATCGAGTCGATCCGCCACAGATCGGGGCGTCCGAGCTGGCTCATGCCAAACACCAGCGTTTTGCCGTCTGGCGAGAGCGCATAGCTGCTGATCGCGCTCTCAGCATGCGTAATCTGGCGCGCACGCCTGTGAATGTCGTCGAAATCAATCCTGACCACGACGGGCTTCTTCTCCCCACCCTTCTGCTCAACGGGCTTCGGCGCAGGTGCCGGGTCATCGCTCTCCTCGCCGGGTACGGCCGTGGGTGCCGGGTCGGCGAGCAAGCTGACGCTCCAGATGTTTACGATTGCGCTCCGATTAGAGAGGAAAAACAGCTTTTTCCCGTCCGTAGACCACGCCGGCTTCGTGTTGACCATCGGGTAGCGCGTGACGTTGACGGGCTTGCTTCCTCCCGCCGCGACGATGAAGATGTCCGCCATCGTTCCCGCAGAGTGCGACTTCATCCGGCTGTAGGCCAGTTGCTGCGAATCGGGCGACCAGGCCACTTCACTGATGTTCGGGTCGTGGGCAAGAACACGCTCGGCTCCGCCTGCCGAAGGCATCACGCAGAGTTCGGAGCCGTTGTAGCCGCGCAAAAAGGCGATGCTCTTTCCGTCCGGCGAGAAGACCGGGGAGTTCTCATCCCCCGGCGATTTCGTGAGGGCGGTCGTTTTCTTTGTTTTGACGTCCAGGAGATAGATGTTGTTGTTGCCGTCCCGGTCGGAGGTGAAGGCGACCGTCTTGCCATCCGGCGACCAGACGACGTCCTGCTCGCGCTGCGGAGTCTCTGTCAGCCTCTTCGCCTCGGAGGGCAGGCGAGGCAGAGGCTCATCCGGAGCCTGATCGCCTGCGGCGGAGCCGGCAATCGATCCCGCTCGCGCTGCGCTGCCACTCAGTGGCTGCATGAACAGCTCGCCGTGCACTATGAAGGCGAGCGATTTGCCGTCCGGCGAGAGGGCGAGCTCCTGCGCCCCTTTTGACAGCGTCTCGTGCCGCACGGGGTTGGTGCGATCATCGGTCGGCGCGAATATCCTCAGCTCCTTCGGGGCTGCGCCTGCTCTCTCGATCTCCCATAGTCCGAAGCCGTGCTCAAAGACTATCCGGCCTGTCTTCGCTGCCATCGTCGGATAGAATAGATTCCCACCGGTGAAATGAGTGATCTCGGCTGGCTTGCCGTCGTCAACTCCGCGCCTCCAGAGGTTCGCGGTGCCGCCCTTGTCCGAAACGAAGACGATATTCCTGCCGTCCGGAGCAAACATCGTCCAGCGCTGGTTCTCCTTCTCGTGGGTGACCCACTTCCCCGGCCCGCCCTCGAGCGGAAAGCGCATCAAGTTGGAGTTGCCGCTGC
>JANXLO010000626.1 GCA_025355115.1 Chthonomonadaceae bacterium | reverse complement strand
CAGCACGATACGGCGGTTCATGTGTCAAACGAAAACCAGCAGTCTACAACCAAATCCGTCTCCGCATTAGAGCAGTGGGAGCCGTTTCTGCCTTCGCTATCCTCCGCGGTACGCGCCGAGACACGAAGGGACGAGCCTATGCGCAGCCACACGGGGCTGCGCGTGGGAGGGCCTGCCGACCTGTACTACTGCGCGACTGACGCAGACGCTCTGGCGGAAGTCGCCGCTCTCGCGCAACGCCACAGCCTGCCGCTCTTCGTCCTCGGGGAAGGCACCAACGTCTGCGTGAGCGATCGGGGAATCAGGGGATTCGTGCTTCACAACGCCTGTCGCCGCAGCGAAGTTGGCCCCACGACATATGCCGACTCCGGTCACAATTTCATGAATCTTTTCGTGCAAACCATGCAGGCAGGCCTGTCGGGGCTGGAGTGGGCGGTCGGCATTCCTGGTACGGTTGGCGGCGCGCTTGTCTCGAATGCCGGAGCCTATCGCGGCAGCATCTGCGATCTGGTCGAGATCATCGACGTCGTTGAAAACGGGAACCGAAAGTGGGTGACCCCGGATTGGATGGAGTTCTCTTACCGGGACAGCAGGCTGCGACACGACTCGACGCGCCCTGGAACTCTAGTCGGCGTCAAACTCAAGATGACTCCCGGCTGCCGATCGGAGATCAGATTGCGGGCGAAAGAAATCCAGATGCAGCGGATATTGAAGCAGCCGTGGCAGCCGTCCGCGGGAAGCTTCTTTAAAAACATTCGGGATCGCGAGTTGGCTGACAGCCTGCCAAATTTGCCTGCGAATATGAAGCGGGTTGGGGTGGTGCCCACCGCTTTTCTGTCGGAGGAGTGCGGGCTGAAGGGGTTTTCGATAGGCGGCGCCGCCGTCGCGGCGCGTCATGCGAATTTCATCGTAAACCGTGGAGGCGCCTCCGCTTCAGACATCCGCGCAGTCGCAAACGCGGTGAAGGATAGTGTTTTTGACCGGTTTGGGCTGCGCCTCGAGGAGGAGGTACTATACATCGGGGAGTGGGACTGAAAGGATCGAAAGTTGCCGACCAGAGAATACATCTGTGATCTGGATGCTCCGCTGGAGGCGGTATGGGCATTCCATGACGACATCGGGGCGCTCTTCAAGCTGACGCCTCCGCAGTTCAATGCACGACTAATTGGCCCTCCTGAGCCGATGCGACAGGGCACCATTTTCCGCATCGTCACAACTCGGTTCGGCGTCTCGATGCAGATGAATGCCGAGATAGTCGCTTATGAACCGCCTCGTCTGTTCCGGGATCGACAGGTTCGGGGCAACGGCCCGTTTCGCAGTTGGGAGCACACCCACCGCTTCGATCCCCTGTCTGAAAGCCGAACACGCCTCACCGACCACGTGGTGTACGAGTTGCCCTTCGGCCCTCTTGGACGCCTCGCCGATCTTCTCTTCGTTCGTCGTGAACTGGATCGAATGTTTGCCTATCGACATAAAGTAACCCAAGAGCAGTTAGCAAGCAATACTCCGCAATCCTCATCGGCCAGTTTAATGAAATAGGCATCCTGTCTGCTCGACTGCCGACGGTCTTTTCGCGCCACTGCTACTCGATCCCTCACCTCAGCCGGTTATCGTTTAAGCGTGATCTTCAGCAAATGGAGCCAGTATCGATCGCTATCGACGTAGGTCATGTAGATGACGCGGCCTTGATCCTGCCTCAATTCGGGGTGCTCCTTTGCCGCGTAGCAGAACGCTTTCGCGAACGCCTTGTGAGGAGTTGCGATCTCCGCGATTTGAGTGTACGGACCCCATGGATATCGAGCAAGACTTAGTCTGGCGCGGTCGGAAATGCCGATTGAATGCACTGCCAAATAGCCTCCAAGATAGGGATTCCAGGCGACGGATAACTCACTCGGGAAGTCGGTCAGTCCCTCGACGTCGGCGGCATCAGCAGAATTCTTGCTCCATGCAGGGGTCGGCAGGCTGCCGGAATAGTAGGTGTAGGCTTCCAGATCGGAAATCTTCGCGCGGGGCACACGCGCAATTTTACCAACTTTGCGCCCCGCCCGCTCCTGCACCCCGATGACGTACAGCCATTTGCTCGCAGGTTCGGATACGACCGCGCTGCCGAATACGGAGCCGCCTGATGTTGCAGGCCACCAGAGTTGCGCTTCAGCGTGGCCGAGTACCCTCTTGAACTCTAGCTTTGTAGGATTTTCCGCATCCGCCGTGGCAAGGCCATGCCCCTCCGTGCGGAAGTCGAATGCTCCGCCTCCAGTCACCCGCACCCGCCCGTAAAAGAGGTAGACGCGTCTGTCTGCCGGGCTATACCAGCCGCCAAATGGCCAGAAGCGCAGTTCACGGCTCTCGCCCGGCAACAGTGGCAGTACCTGCCTGGCTGCCCCAGTTCGCATATCCGTCAGGAAAGAGTAGTTGTGAAGCGCCGATGTGCCCGTACCAAGAGGTGTCAGCAGTGCGCAGTTGCTGACTGCGCCGAGGGACTTGACGGTTGGAGAAGAGGGATCCTGGAGGAACACGTCGCCGAAGAGCCAGAGCGACTGATTGGCCATCGGGATGGAGTACCCTGCGTCGGTTCCAGTGACGCCCGCCTGGTTGTCCGTGAACAGCAGTCCGCCGTTCTCGACCTTGACCACTTGAGGCTGGGAGGTTGGACTCTGAGGCTTCGATAGCTGGCGCTGTGCGGCACCAGGCGGCGTGAAGGGGAGCAGGAGGAAGGCCAGGAATGGCAACAGCATCAGACTCCTGGCTCTCAGTGGTCTACGTACGATCCGCATCTTTTCCCTCCCCTGGCAATTAATAGCAGTATACCCGCAAAAAAACAGGGCCCCTAAGCGGGTACCCTGTATTCAAGGCGGTTCCGGTCAGTTGACCAGATGCTGGCGAAGAGCATAGCGGAAGATAGCGATCCGCTCCTCGACCGAGAAAGTACGTACCTCCGAGCAGACCTGGAGCTTGTGCTGCTGGCACCACTGCACGAACTGCTCGTCGGAGAGAACCTGCACCCATTCCGGAACTCGGCTCGCCTTATCTTTTGCGGCTCCGGATACTGCGGAATCCATGTCATTGCTCTTTTCTTGCTATTTGAGAGAGGAGGACATACGCCCATGTCCTCCCCAATTGCCTATTCGATGGCTATCTGCGTCAACACCGTCTGTGTGCCGCGCCGAACCACCGCTGTTGTGCTGGACCCGGATGTCAGGCTTCCGGCAATCTGCTTCAACTGCTGACCGTTGGTGACAGTTTTACCGTTCATCTTGGTGACGACGTCGCCGGGATGTATTCCCGCCTCGGCAGCCGGACTTCCAGGCAGCACGTTTACGATCACTGCACCACTGGTGACGGAATCACTGAGACGGAGCTGCTGACGGGTAGAGGCATCCAGACTGCCAGCATCGAGGATCTGAACTCCAAGCTTGCCATGCTCGGCAGGAGCGGCCGCAGGAGCGGTTTTGGCGATCGGAGTCTCGGGGGCCGTCCCTACTGTAACACGAACAGTCTGCTCGCCGTTGCCGCGCCGGACGACCACGGGAACCGTAGTGCCAGGCTCCGTGCGGGATACGAGGTCACGGAATGCCGCATCGTCGTTTACAGCCTTGCCGTTGAACCGAACGATGACATCCTCTACCTGGATTCCGGCCTTTGACGCCGGAGTGCCGTCGTCGATCCGAGAAACGAGCGCGCCAGCCTTGACGCCGTACCGCTTCTGATACTCATAGGTAAGCGGTGCAGGGGCCAGTCCGAGAAAGCCGCGCACTACCTGACCCTTGGTCATAAGTGAATCGGCGATGTAACGGGCCGTGTTGGACGGGATTGCGAAACCGATTCCTGCACTGGTTCCGCTCGGCGATTCGATGGCGACGTTGATTCCGACCACTCGCCCATAAACGTCGACCAGTGGGCCGCCCGAGTTGCCGGGATTGATGCTGGCATCCGTCTGGATAAGGCTGGAGTAGTAGCGCTCGTCGCTGCCGGAGCCGATTGCTTCCTGTCGTTTCAGCGAGGAGACTATACCGACCGTCACCGTATCGCTGAGGCCGAATGGGGAGCCGAAGGCGATCGCCCACTGACCCACATTGACCTTATCCGAATCGGCTAACTCTGCGGCAGGCAGATTATCGGCGTCGATCTTGATAAGCGCGAGGTCGCTGCGGAAGTCGCGCATAACTTTGCCGACGAACTCGCGGCCATCCTGAAGCTTGACGGTGACCTTATCTGCCCCGGCCACCACATGGTCGTTGGTCAGGATATACCCGTCGGCTCGGATGATGACTCCTGAGCCGCTGGCCTCTGCGTGAGGGGCATACATCGGTGGCTGAACTCTGAACTGCCGGGCATCCGGCGCACCCTGTCCGCCTGGCTGCTGGCGGAAGAAACGGAAAGGATCGGGGCCGCTCTGTCCATTATCCTGCTCAAGGCTTCCAAACGAAGATTGTTTGATAGCCTGTCGGCTCTTGATGAAAACGACCGAAGGACGCAGTTTCTGGGCGACCTGCTCGAAGGCGGTCTGCATGCTGAGAGCCTGGGCGGGAGGCTGCACGGGCGGATTATTCTGCTGAGAACCGGCGGTGCCGCGTAGTCCGAACACAGTTGCTGCCCCCAGGGCAAATGCAACCGGTATTAT
>JANXLO010000623.1 GCA_025355115.1 Chthonomonadaceae bacterium | reverse complement strand
GCAACGCCTACGATCCCGATGACAACTTTTTCGTTGGCCGATATGCTCATAGTCTGCCTGCTCTCTCTTCCGTGCCCCGACGCTTGCGGCAACGGTCACGCCTGCCGTGGTTTTCGGAGCAGCCTGGAGGTGTTCAAGACTAGGCGAACTGCGTCCGTACCTCCTCAGTTCGCGGTGATGATGCAGACTCCCTCCTCTCTTTACATCAAGCAGGGAAATATGCAATGATTGGAGATTATGTGAGACCGAACTACCTCAATTTACGACTGTCTCCCCGCCGCTCTATACAGCGGACGGTGGGCAGGCGTATGCGGAATTCTCTGTGCAAAAGGGACCGACGAGATATATGTTCGGCTGCGCTATTGTCACTCGGCTTCATGAAAAGGGACGTCCTGCTCAACGGCAGGGCGTAAAGGACAACCAAATGCGAACGAATTTAAGCCGGCGAGAATGCATCGCTGGCGGTAGCGCGATGCTGCTGACTCTTCCCTGGCTTCAAGGATGCGGAGGAGGAGCAAGCGCGGCGTCGGGCATGGGATCGACGCGGAGCGCTGTCTTCCAGTGGAACAAGACAATGCTTCAGGCGATCTCCGTCACCAAGCCGGGCCCGCCAATAGTCGCGAGAATGCTCGGCATAGTGCACACCTGCATGTTCGATGCATGGGCCGCGTATCATCCCTCTGCAGTAGGCACTCGGAGCGGAGACTCACTGCGTCGTCCCGCAAAGGAAGCGACTGTCGCGGGCAAGCAGGAGGCGATCAGCTTCGCCGCTCATCGTGCCTTGGTCAATCTGTTCCCCACACAGAAGGCGCTGTTCGATGCGCAGATGACCGCTCTTGGCTACGATCCCGCCAACACGAGCATGGACATCACCACGCCGGGCGGCATAGGCAAATCCTGCGCGGCGGCGATCATCGCCTTCCGTCAGGGCGACGGCGCCAATCAGATGGGCAATCTGCATACCGGAGCATATACGGACTACACAGGCTATGCGCCAGTTAACACGCCTGATCTGGTCACCGACCCAAGTCAGTGGCAGCAGCTGCGCTACTCCAATGGCGCATCGCCATCCTATATTGGCGCTCAATGGGGCAAAGTAATCCCATTTGGAATGACTTCGGGCTCACAACTGCGCCCCGGTTCGCCCCCTGTCTATGGCTCTGCGGCATATCGGGCGGAGGCGCAGGAGATCATCGACCTCACGGCCAACCTCAACGATGTCCAGAAGGTGATAGCGGAGTACTGGGCGGACGGCCCGGCGACCGTGCTCCCCCCTGGTCACTGGTGCCTGTTCGCGCAGTTCATTTCTCAGCGCGACAACCACGATCTCGACGCCGATCTGAAGATGTTCTTCCTGGTGGCGAACGCAGTCATGGATGCGGGCATTGCGGCGTGGGACGCCAAGCGCGCCTACAATACGTCACGGCCCATCACCGCGATCCGCGCCCTCTATGCGGGACAGCAGATACCAAGCTTCGGAGGGCCGACTGTCGGCATTCAAACCGTGGATGGCAAGAACTGGTCACCATATCAGGCGACCACCTTCATCACGCCCCCGTTCCCCGAGTTCGTCTCCGGCCACAGCACCTTTAGCGCGGCCGCAGCAGAGGTTCTGCGCCGGTTCACAGGCAGCGATGCATTCGGCAACTCCGTGAATCTTCCCTCAGGATGGTCTAAGTTCGAGAAAAATGTGCCCTCCCAG
This sequence comes from Chthonomonadaceae bacterium, assembly GCA_025355115.1. GTDB lineage: Bacteria > Armatimonadota > Chthonomonadetes > Chthonomonadales > Chthonomonadaceae > JANXLO01. Next base: position 921 of record JANXLO010000623.1, on the reverse strand, counting down.
CCCGTCACGCTCTCCTGGCCGACCTTCACCGATGCGGTGAATCAGGCAGGATTGTCGCGACGGTACGGCGGCATCCACTTCCAGTCCGGCGACATAGCCGGAAGGACTCTTGGCCAGCAGGTCGGCTCCCTGGTCTGGGACAAAGCCATGTCCTACATCAACGGCGTCGGCTCCAAGTTCTAATCCCAGCCGTGCTGTCTAAACCACGAAGACATGACGTACAAAATCAGCGGGCGGGGAGGCGGAACGCGGAGACGCGGTAACTGCCTCCCCAAACTTCATGCGATCCGCTGACTATGCCGTGGCTCTCTGAGCCTTCATAGCGGTCATATCCTGGGCGGATGGCAAGGTCATTCCTTCCCAATTTCTCCACCAGAAGGGCCTGGAGACCACACAGGTCCTCCAACAGGGGCTGGTGAAGGATTTCCATCTATTCCAATCCCTTCACAGGATGGCAGATTACTCCCCAATTGGCTATGTCCTTTCGGCGAACTCAAATTCTAACCTAACAGCATCATTGACAAGGTAATATTTCGAGTACCTGGTAAAGTCCGACATCAGTATAGGCTTTCGAGTAACTATAAGTGGTTGTCGAGTCGATCAGAAAACTTAGTACACGTCCCCGCAAATAGGGTTCGGAATTCCAACTCCATGTGTCGCGAGACAGGTTTGCATCCAGAAAGGATATGTGCTGCTTTCGCACAGAAGGTTGCTCATCAGGGAGTAAACGATTTCCATACCCAATTTCTGTGGGGCTGTACTTAGTCCGCCTGGTTTGTGATACACGCCCAATGCCTGACGCGAATGAAGTGCAAGTATGCCAAAACACCAAAAAAAGTGCTTGGTCATCCCATATATTACTTAATTTATTACCAACTACCTAAACGATGCACCGCATTACATAATATTATGAGAATAAAG
>JANXLO010000619.1 GCA_025355115.1 Chthonomonadaceae bacterium | reverse complement strand
ATTGTAGAGGTTTTGGTAGACGCCGGGACGGGCGACTAGCTCGGCGTGCGTGCCGATGTCCACGATGCGGCCCGCGTCGAGCACGACAATCCGATCGGCACTCATGATGGTGGAGAGGCGATGCGCGATGACGAAGCTCGTCCGGCCTTCCATCAGGCGCTCCAGAGCCGCCTGCACGTTCGCCTCGGTCTTGCTGTCCAGGGCAGAGGTCGCGTCGTCCAGTATGAGGATTTTGGGGTCGGTGAGGGCGGCGCGCGCTATGCTCATGCGCTGCTTCTGGCCGACTGAGAGCTTGATGCCGTCCTCGCCGATCTTGGTGTCGTAGCCCTGCGGCAGGTTGAGTATGAACTCATGGAGGTCGGCGTACTTTGCGGCGCGCAGGATCTGGGCGTCGGTGGCATCATGCGCACCGTAGCGGATATTCTCACGGAGCGTGACCGAGAAGAGCAGACTCTCCTGGCTGACGTAGCCGAGCGAGCCTCGCAGCGTTGAGAGCTTCACTTTCCGCAGATCGACGCCATCGAGCAGAATGCGGCCCTCATTGACGTCGTAGAAGCGCGCGATCAGGTTGACCAGCGTCGTCTTGCCCGCGCCCGAGGGGCCGACGATTGCGATGACCTCGCCCGGCGCCACCTTCAGGGAGATGTCGTGCAGGACGGGATGATCGGAGTCGTACCCGAACGTCACGTTTTGCAGCTCCATGCCGCCGTGAACCGGTCGCAGCACCACCGCATCCGGCGCATCCGAAATCTCGGGCCGCGTGTCCAGCGTCTCGAAGACGCGCTCCATCGCCGCCCCAGTCCACTGAAGCGTGACGTTGAAATCGACGACACGGACTGCCGGATCGTAGAGCGAAGCGATCAGGCCGTTGAAGGCCAGCAGCTCTCCAATCCTAAGGTGACCGTGCAGGATCAGAATGCCGCCGTACCAGAGCACCATTCCTGTCCCAAGCGCTCGGATGATCTGCGCGAAGGCTCCCAGCTTGCGGTTGAGCCGCATCTGCTTCATTCCGATCGTGAAGTTGTCCTCCACGGTCTTCAGGAACTGCTCCGTCTCGTACTCCTCCCGCACGAATGCCTTCACCACCGTGATGCCCGTCAGCTTCTCCTGAAGAACGCCGAGCATGGCATCCCACCGCTCCCGAAGCTCCTCGCTGAGGGGGCGGATATGGCGGATGAACAGCTTGTAGTTCAGGACATAGAAGGGCACGACGCACAGGGTCAGCAGAGCCAGCCGCCACTCCATCCGAAACAGCACGAACAGCACCGCGAACACGCTGAAGACATCCGCAAGAAACGTCACGAAGCCGCCCGACACCATCTGCTGAATGAAATCGATGTCGCCCATTAGCCGGGCCATGATCTTGCCCGTCTGCCGCGTGTCGTAGTAGGCCAGCGAGAGGCGGTTCAGGTGCCGGTACGACTGAAAGCGCAGATCGAACACGATTCGCTGCCCCAGCCAGCCGATGATGAAGTTGAGCGTGAACGAGAGGATGCCGCGCACAGCATAGAGCCCGACGATGGCGGCGAAGACAAGATTGAGGGCCGACCAGCGCTTGTGGGGCAGCACTTCATCGATGACGTACTGAACGATCTTGGGCATGGCGATCGGCGTCAGCGAATTGAGAAGCAGCAGAAAGACCGCCAGCGCAACGCGCTTGCGGTAGGGTTTTAGATAGCCCAGCAGTCTGCCGAAGTGTCCCACGATCTACTCTCCTCGGCCTTTGACCGCGGGCAATGGAGCTGCCGTCGGCTTTTCCGCTGGCGGCAACGGGAGCGTCTCCACCTGCCACGTCTCGCGCTCACGGTTGCCCTTCATGCTTCCGGTCCCGCGCACCCAGTAGGCGCTGCGCTGCACGAATGCCTGAGTCTGCTCCCCAAAATAGACGGTGTCAAAGCGAAGGTCGGTGTCCGTGTGCTGCACCAGATGATCGCCTGGATCGTCCCCGAAATAACGCTGCGTCGTGCCGTCGTGGTCGAACTGCACCGCGCTTGAGAGGACACAGGGCACCCAGCCGATCCCCTCAGCGTAGAACTCCGACTTCACGTGCATCGCCACA